>NZ_JBFTLX010000432.1:0-5566 GCF_056396665.1 Cupriavidus sp. 05T313
GGGCAAACATTCACGGCTCGCTTCGCATCGCGCAGGGGCTGCCAGGGGCCAAGGATACTCGATTGGGCGCACGAAAAAAAACCGCCGGACGCGCCGGCGGTTTTTTCTTGCGGCTGCGAGAGCCGTCCTGTTGCACGTCCCGAAGGCCGCGTTCAGGGTACTCAGGCAGCAGGCGTTTCTTCGGCTGCAGCAACGCCGCCGGCCGGCAGCGAGATGCTGGCGATAGCAGGGTTTTCGTCGCCGTGGGTGATGGCGCTCACGCCCTTCGGCAGCTTCACGTCGGACAGGTGCAGGGTCTGGCCCAGTTCCGCGTTACCCAGGTCCACTTCGATGAACTCAGGCAGGTCGGCCGGCAGGCACGACACTTCCAGTTCGTTCAGGATGTGGTTGACGATGCCATGGCCCAGCTTCACGCCCGGGGCGTTTTCCTGGTTCATGAAGTGCAGCGGCACCTTGACGTGGATCTTGTCGGTGGCCGACACGCGCTGGAAGTCGACGTGCAGGACCAGCGGCTTGAACGGGTGCATCTGGAAAGCGCGCAGCAGGGCCTTTTCAGCCTTGCCTTCCACTTCGAGGTCGAGAATCGACGAGTGGAATGCTTCTTTCTTCAGCGCATGGAACAGCGCGTTGTGATCCAGTTCGATCATCTTGGGCTCGGCTGCGCCGCCATAGATGATGCCGGGGGTCTTGCCGGCGTTGCGCAGGCGGCGGCTCRCACCCGTTCCCTGTACGCTACGCTCGAAGGCTACTACTTTCATGATGACTCCAAATGTAAGAGGGCTGTCCGCGACCAGACAGCCCGATGAATCGCGCCTGCACCGTAACCGGGGTGTCCCCGAAAAACGGCCGCAAACGCGGTAAAGCGTTGAATTCTATCAGGAATCGGCAAACAGCGACATGATCGAGTCGCCCTTGACGATCCGGGTGAAAGTCTCCGCCAGCAGCGATGCGGTCGACAGTTGGCGAATCTTGCCGGACTGGATCGCATCGTCGCGCAGCGGAATGGTGTCGCACACCACCACTTCATCCAGTTCGGAGTCGGCGATACGGGCAGCCGCGCCGCCGGACAGCACCGGATGGGTACAGTAAGCGAATACCTTCAGCGCGCCGCGCTCCTTCAGTACCTGGGCGGCCTTGCACAGCGTGCCGCCGGTGTCGATCATGTCATCCATGATCACGCAGTTGCGGCCGTCGACTTCACCGATGATGTTCATCACTTCAGCCACATTGGCCTTGGGACGACGCTTGTCGATGATGGCCAGGTCGCAGTTCAGCTGCTTGGCCAGCGCACGGGCGCGCACCACGCCGCCGACGTCGGGCGAGACCACCAGCAGATTGCCGTAGTTTTTCTCGCGCAGGTCGCCCAGCAGMACCGGSGAGGCGTAGAYGTTRTCMACCGGGATRTCGAAGAAGCCCTGGATCTGGTCGGCGTGCAGGTCCATGGTCAGGACGCGCTCGACGCCGGCGACTTCCAGCATATTGGCTACCACCTTGGCCGAGATCGCGACGCGCGCCGAACGCGGGCGGCGGTCCTGGCGGGCATAGCCGAAATAGGGCATGGCGGCAGTGATGCTGCGTGCCGAGGCGCGCTTGAGCGCATCGACCATCACCATCAGTTCCATCAGGTTGTCGTTGGTCGGCGCGCAGGTGGACTGCAGCACGATAACGTGCTTGCCGCGAACATTTTCCTGGATTTCAACTTGGACTTCGCCGTCGGAGAACCGGCCGACCTGGGCTTTCCCGAGCGGGATGCCGAGGTGCTGCACGACAGCCTCCGCGAGTTTGGGGTTGGCGTTGCCGGTAAAAACCATCAAGCCTTCGCTGCTCATTCGGTGCACCTGTCTTGCTGCTGGAGGGGGGAAAGATTGCTGCCGGCTAGTGCCGGCAGCTTTGTCGTGCGGGTCCATAAGGACACTATAGGAATGTAATGGCAGGGGAAGAAGGATTCGAACCTTCGAATGCCGGAATCAAAATCCGGTGCCTTGACCAACTTGGCGACTCCCCTACACAACCGGGCACGTCCATCGTCACATTCAACTGCCTGCGACGCCGAACGAAAAACTATTTATGCGAGCGTTGCGAGCGGGTGGTGCGATAAACTCTTCGCACACCTGCCATCCCATTCGGGAGGCAACCGGTCTAGTACCTGCTGCGCCGTTTGCGAATCGTTGAATCGCGCAAACACGCAGGCTCCGGAACCGGTCATCCTTGCATGGGGACTGTATTGTCTCAGCCATTCAAGGGCTCGGGCAACTTCGCCGAACTTCACTGTTGCTATCGCTTCCAGGTCGTTGCGACCGAAACCGAACTTGTTTGTGCATCCAGTGAAGTCCGCTATTATGCTGATGGGCGTATCCCTTGTCAAGCGCTCGTCCGAAAAAATTGCAACGGTAGGAACATGCTGGCGCGGGTGGATGATCACGAACCAGCTTTCGGGCAACGCGACCGTCGTCAGTTCCTCGCCAACACCCTCGGCGAAGGCGTTTTCCCCATGCAGGAAGAACGGCACGTCCGCGCCCAGCGCGAGGCCGATGCGCTTGAGTTCATCGCGGTCCAGGTGCAGCCCCCACAGGTGGTTCAGGGCCAGCAGCGTGGTGGCCGCATCCGAAGAGCCGCCGCCAATGCCGCCACCCATCGGCAGCCGCTTGGCGATGGCGATGTCGGCGCCAAAGCGGGTTCCGCTGGCCTGCTGCAGCGCCCGTGCGGCGCGCACGATCAGGTCGGTCTCGGCCGGGACGCCGGCTACCTCGGTGGTGCGCTCGATGCGGCCATCTTCGCGGCGGCGGAAGTCCAGCGTATCGCTCCAGTCCACCAGTTGGAACACCGTCTGCAACATGTGATAGCCATCGTCACGACGCCCGGTCACGTGCAGGAAGAGATTCAGCTTGGCGGGAGCGGGGCAGCCGCGCAGTTCAGCGGGGGGCAGGGTACGGGCAGTATTCATTGCGCTTGCTCCGGATCGATCACAAGGCGCACGGAGAGCGGGCTGCCGTCGCCATCGCGTGCCAGGTCGATACGGCGCGGCAGCGCCGTGGCTGCGGTTGCCGCGGCAGGGGTTTCCTGCCACGACACATAGCGTACTGTCCAGCCGGGCAAGGGTCTGCCCCAGCGGCGAGATCAGGTCCAGCCGCACGTTGCGGCCTTGCTCGTGCCATTGAAAGCTGCCCTGTACGCCTTCCTCGCGGCCGTAGCGCACGTAGTTGGCGGCGAAGCGTCCGCTGAGGTCGCGCGCCCTGGCGGTCTCGCCGGCGTCGAACTGCCGCGTTGGCGTGATGCTGGCGCAGGCGGCAAGCCAGACGGGGGCGCTCAGGCAGAGCAGGGCTAGGCGTCGGGATTTATGCATGTAGTCTTGCGCCCGCACCGGCGCAGCCGGGCGCCGGGCGTCCGGCCCGGCGGAGGTTTGCGGGCTGTCGGATGAATCGGGAGATTACTTGAGCGCGGAGAGCGGCACGTTATAGCGCCGCAGCGTGTCGATTAGGATGACGTTGTCCGGCTCGATCTTGGCGGCTTCGTTCCAGGTCTTGCGTGCTTCATCCTGCTGGCCGAGTTGCCACAGCACCTCGCCCAGGTGGGCACCGATTTCCGCTTCGGGCGCCTTGGCGTAGGCGTTCCGGAGCAGTTCGGCAGCTGGCTGCAACTGGCCCAGGCGGAATTTGACCCAGGCCAGGCTATCCATGATGTAAGGATCGTCCGGTCCCAGCGCGGAGGCCTTCTCCAGCAACTGGAGGGCTTCCGGCAGGCGCACGTTACGGTCCGCAAGGGAGTAGCCGAGCGCGTTGTAGCCCTGCTTTGCGTCGGGCTGCATCGCGATCACCCGGCGCAGCCGCTTTTCCATGCTGTCGTAGCGCTTCTCGCGCTCGTCGAGCATGGCCAGCTCGTAGACCCAGTCCGAATTGTCGGGCTCGGCAGCGACGCGCTCCTCCAGCACCTTGCGGGCGCGGTCGTAGGCTTTGGCATCGATCAGCATGCCAACCTCGGCCTGCCGGATCGCGGTCATGCGCTGCGCGCGCTGGTCGGGCTCGGCGATATCCTCGGCATCGGCCAGCATATCGTTGAACACGGCCTGTGCGTCGTCGAGCTTGCCCATGCGCCCAAGCAGCTGGGCGCGCTTGACGGCGGCCGCGGGCGCCAGGCGGCTGTCGTCGATGCGGTCGAGCCACGCAACGGCGGCGGGGTAGTCCTTCTTTTCCTCGGCGATCTGCGCCAGGTACTGGTAGGCGATATCGGGGCTGGCGGCCGGCACCTGCTCGGCCAGTTGCAGATACTCTTTCAGGTACTGCTCAGCTTCGTCATAGCGTTTGGACTGCAGGCTGGTCAGGCCAAGGGCGAGCGGCACGCGCGGGTCCTTGGGCGCTATCTTGCGCAGGGTCTCGAACTCGGCGCGGGCGGCTTGCAGGTCGTTCTGCTGCAAGTACAGGCGCGCCAGCGTGATATGGCCGTTGACCGAAGCAGGGGCCTTGCCGACGAACGACTTCAGGCCGGCGATGGCCTCGTCCGGTGCGCTGTCGGCGCGCAATTCGGCCGCCATCAGCGCGGCGGCTTCATAGTCGGGGCGGATGCGCTGGGCTTCGTCGAGTTCGGCCAGGGCGCCGGGAATGTCGTTGGCGGCTTCCTTGGCGCGGGCCAGGGCAAGGTGGGTTTCGGCAGAGCGGGCGTCGCTCGCTGTCAGGCGCTGCAGCAGGGCGGCGGCACCGGCGGGATCGCTGGTTCGCGAAAGCTGCTGCTGCATCTGCAGGATCGCCTCCGGCCGGTGGCTTGGCGGCACGCCATTGAGCTGCAGGGCCAGCAAGGGTTCGGCTTCGTCCCAGCGGCCGCTCAGGACCAGCAGGGTGGAAAGGACTTGCCGCGCACCAGCCGATGTGGGCGCGAGTTCGGTCCACAGGCGCGCAGCGTCGAGCGCTTGCTGCGCGCTACGTGCATTGAAGGCGATCTCGGTGGCGCGCTGGGCAAAGCGCGGGTCGCGCGTATTGCGGGCCAGTTCCAGGTAAGTCTGGTAAGCCGGACCGACCACGCCGCGCTGGGCCGAGATTTCCGCCGCCAGGACCCGGTACAGGATGTCGGCGCTCAGCGGCACCGCCGGCAGCGGCATCTTCGGCGGCAACGGGTTCGAGCGGACTGGCGTGATGGCTTCCGCCGCCACCTTCATCGCGGGCCTGCCCTCCGGGGGCGCGGCATGGCTGGCAAGCGGCGCCATGGCGCAGACCGCAAGCGCGGCCGCAGCCGTGGCTGCGAGCCTGTGACGCAGCGGCCGCCGGGTAGAGCGCCGGGTAGGAAGAATTTGAGCGATGGTCATCGGGGTACGGTCCAGGCGGTCCGACATGTGGGTGGGTGCTCCAGCACTCAATGCGATGGGAATGTTAAAGGCATTGTAGCCTGCCGCTACAATGCCTTGCTGATCCGCATGGCACCAGTATGACTGGGTCTCTGGCGGTTGGAGTGGCACAAAAGGGAGAGGTTCGATGCCAGAGTTGCCGGAGGTCGAAGTGACCCGCCGCGGCTTGCTGCCGCACGTGGTGGGGCGGCGCATAGCCGACGTGGTGGTGCGCCATCGCGGCCTGCGCTGGCC
>NZ_JBFTLX010000433.1:0-4137 GCF_056396665.1 Cupriavidus sp. 05T313
GTATTGGGTTGGGGGGCGGGTATGGTTATAAACGGTGTACTTACAGTTGGTATGCTAATGGCATTCATTTCCTATAAGGACGCATTTTCTTCCAGAATGCAGCGTTTCATCGATAACATCATGTCGGTTCGGATGCTTCGCCTTCACGTCGAGCGGCTTTCGGATATCGTGCTAACTGAGCAGGAAGAGACGACTGGCGTCATGCCCGAGCAGCTTGGAGAGTTCAACGATCACACGCCTCTCTCTCTGAAGCTGGAAAACATAGGCTTTCGCTATGGCAGCGGGAGTAATTGGGTGCTTCGGGATTTGAGCATCGAGTTCGTTCCGGGAGAACACGTTGCAATTGTTGGAGCCACCGGCTGCGGAAAGACAACGCTTGCAAAGATCATTTTGGGTCTACTGGAACCAACGGAAGGATCTTTGCGAATAAATGGAATTCCAGTACATCAATTCGGCCTTAGGAATTGGCGAAAAAAGGTTGCTGCTGTAATGCAGGATGATCAACTTTTTTCCGGTAGCCTGCAGGATAACATCTCCGGATTTGACGAGCACATTGACCGCGAACGCGTTTATGCCGCGGCGAAAGCGGCAAAGATCCATGACGAGGTGTTGGCCATGCCGATGGCATATCATTCCCTAACAGGCGATATGGGCAGTAGTCTTTCTGGCGGACAGAAACAGCGGGTGCTTCTGGCTCGTGCACTATATCGGCAAGCCAGGATTCTGGTGCTCGACGAGGCTACAAGCCATCTGGATGTGGAAACAGAGAGAGCAGTCAATGAAGCTATCCGCACCCTGACTGTAACACGCATCACGATTGCACACCGTCGGGAGACCATTGCGATGGCCGATCGCGTGATTGATATCACTGACTTCAGCGAACACGACCGATAGCTACCAATGATCGCGGATCAGAGCACTCTCGGRGAGATCTGGTTTTAGCTTCCATGGCCCGAGCATTGGTCGGATCGAGTTGGTAGATGCTCGCTACCTACGTCAATGCCCATCCTCGCTTGTCCGACCTCGGTAAACTCCCCATTTTCGCCTCCTGTCAGAAAGCGTGGTGCCGATATGCCGAGCAGACTTTCAAGGGAACAAACTTACCCAGCGGGAAGCAAAGCTCACCCATCAAGCCCAATGTTGTCTGCCGAAGCCAGTCTCTCGCAGAGGTAGCCCGTAGGCACACCGGAGGGGACACGGCCAAGCTGCGCACCAACGCCGAGAGCCTACTACCCTGCGACTGGTTCCTAGGCGCAAGTCGGCACGGCGCGGCGTGCCGGTTGCTCTCCCGCGCCGTTGATGAACAGGGTGGGGCAGCGCACGGCGGCCACCGCGGCGTCGCCGTTGGCGTAGGCGTTGCAGGCGGAGAAGTCGTTGTGGAAGACGTGGCCTTCGGGGTTGCGTTGTGCCACGCGTTCCATCAGGCGCTGGCTGCCGCCTTGCATCCACGAGCCCGGTCCCGGCGAGGAGGGCTTGTTGGCGAGGCTGGAGTGCGACCACGCATTGACCATGGCGATGGCCTGGTCCACGCGGTTGAGCGAGGCGTCGAGCAGGGCGTCGGCAACCTTCATCGGGTAGGCCGTGGCGAGCAGGGCGATGCCGCGCACCGCGTCAGGGTGGCGGGCGGCCGTTTCCAGCGCGATCAGCGAACCCATGCTGTGCCCGAACACCAGGGCGGGGGCGCTCACGCCGGCCGCGCGCACCAGTTCGATCACCCAGTCGGCCATGGCTTCGACTGTCTTGAGCGGCTCGCCTTCGCTGCGGTTGTGGCCGGGCAGGTCGACCGCCAGCACGCTGAAGCCGTGGTGCGCGAACCAGCGCGTCTGCAGGGCCCAGACGCTATGGTCGTTCTGTGCGCCGTGCACGAATACGGCGCAGGGCAGGGCGGGGTCGAAGGGTTTGCCGCCGGTGTAGGCATGGGCCTTGCGGCCTGCGATTGTCAGTTCCATCAGGCTTGGCCTCCCTTGCCGCTCATGGCTTTCTCCGCGGCCTTGAGGCCGCGCTTGAGGTCGTCGATCAGGTCGTCCGGGTCTTCCAGGCCGACCGACAGGCGGATGGTGCCTTCGCCGATGCCGGCCGCCTGCAGCGCCGCGGCGTCCATGCGGAAGTGGGTGGTGGAGGCGGGGTGGATCACCAGCGAGCGGGCGTCGCCCACATTGGCAAGGTGGGAGAACAGCGCCAGGCTCTCGATGAAGCGCTGGCCCGCGGCGCGGTTGCCCTTGAGGTTGAAGCTGAACACGGCGCCCGCGCCGCGCGGCAGCAGGCGCTTGGCGAGTTCGTAGTCCGGGTGGGATTCCAGTTCCGGATAGGCCACCGACTCGACCATCGGATGCGACACCAGGAACTGCACCACGCGGCGCGCGTTTTCCACGTGGCGGGCCATGCGCAGCGGCAGCGTCTCGATGCCCTGCAGCAGTTGCCAGGCGGCCATCGGGCTCAGGCAGGCGCCGAAGTCGCGCAGGCCCTCGCGCCGCGCGCGCAGCAGGAAGGGCGCCACCGTGCTTTCCTCGGTGAACACCATATTGTGGAAACCGGCATAGGGCTCGGACAGTTCCGGGAAGCGCCCGGAGGCCTCGAAGTCGAACGTGCCGCCTTCCACCAGCACGCCGCCGATGGTGGTGCCGTGGCCGCCCAGGAACTTGGTGGCCGAGTGGTAGAGCAGGCCGGCGCCGTGGTCGAAGGGCTTGAGCAGGTAGGGCGTGGTGAACGTGGAGTCGACCAGCAGCGGGATGCCATTGTCCTGGCCGAGCTGGGCCAGGGTCGGGATGTCCAGCACGTCCAGCCCGGGATTGCCCAGGGTCTCGCCGAACAGCAGTTTCGTCTCCGGCCGGATCGCCGCGCGCCAGGCGTCGATATCGCGCGCCTGCACGAAGGTGGTCTCGATGCCGAAGCGGCGCAGCGTGTAGTGCAGCAGGTTGTGCGAGCCGCCGTACAGGGCGCTGGACGCCACTACGTGCGAGCCCGCGCCCATCAGGGTGGCCACCGCCAGGTGCAGCGCAGCCTGGCCCGAGGCCACGCCGATCGCGCCGGCGCCGTTCTCGAGGGCGGCGACGCGCTCTTCGAAGACGGCTACGGTCGGGTTGGAGATGCGGGAGTAGACATGGCCCGCGCGCTCCATATTGAACAGCGAGGCGGCATGCTCGCTGTCGCGGAAGACGAAGGATGTCGTCAGGTGGATGGGCGTGGCCCGTGCCCCCGTGGCGGGGTCGGGGGCGGCGCCTGCATGCAGCGCGAGGGTGTCGAAACGGGTACCGGACATGGCGTTAAAGGCTAGAGTTGTCTCCGGTGCGCATCGTAGCATCCGCTGCCGCCGGCGAGCACGGCAAATAGCCCTGGCGGCGCTGGCGGCACCCCGTGCTTTACTTGGGCGGCCGGTTTCGGCTAGGATCGGCGCATCAGGCCGTGCCGGGCGCGGCAGGCAATACACAGCAAAACAGTAGTTTCAGCAAGCGGAGACCATCATGAAAGTCAGCGACATCCTGCAAATCAAGGGCAACACGCTCTATACGGTGAAGCCGGAGACGTCACTGCTGCTGGCGGTCAATATCATGGCCGAGCACGATATCGGCTCGCTGGTGGTGATGGAGTACGGCGACCTGGTGGGCATGCTGACCTTCCGCGAGATCATCAAGACCCTTTCCGCCAATGGCGGCAGCGTCGGCACCACCAGCCTGCGCAAGGTCATGGACGATGCGCCGCTCACCTGCACCATGGAGACCGACGTCAACGAAGTCCGCCGCATGATGCTGGAGCGCCACACGCGCTACCTGCCGGTGCTGGACAACCGCACCCTGATGGGTGTGATTTCCTTCTATGACGTCGCCAAGGCCGTGGTGGAGGAGCAAAGCTTCGAAAACCGCATGCTCAAGGCTTATATCCGCGACTGGCCGGAAGAAAAGACCGATTGAGCCTCCGCGCCGGCGCGAGGATCGGAGTGCTTCCGGGGGGCGATGCCGTACGGCGGTTGAGGCTTGGTGGGCCCCGGCAGGGCGGGGCGCGGTCGAGATGCGTATTGCACGGTACCGCAAGCATCCCTTGCAATGGCATGCCCGCCGCCGTGCGAGCATTGTCAGCGACGTCGCCGGGCGCCCACCGGGCCGCCCGGTTCGCCGGGGTCACCTCTTTCCTGCCTACATG
>NZ_JBFTLX010000434.1:0-4671 GCF_056396665.1 Cupriavidus sp. 05T313
GACCACCACTGCACAGGCTGTGGCTAGCTCAGGGCGCAGGCCGCGGTTAGAGGCTTGTCTGCATAAGCATGTTGCATCAGTTAACCCACTTAAAATGAACCGACCTCCCAGACCTAGTGGCCACGCTCCGATCCAGCGGCGGCGGGAGGGTGAGCCTCACACCCACGGTCGGCCTCGCCGGTTGAACACCGGGGAACATAACAAGGGCAGTGTTAGTCGGTTCAGCAGGCACATCGCAATGACGCGATGAAGACCGACGTCCAAGCCCCGCTATAGTGGGAAGATAATTTGTT
This sequence comes from Cupriavidus sp. 05T313, assembly GCF_056396665.1. Taxonomy (NCBI): domain Bacteria; kingdom Pseudomonadati; phylum Pseudomonadota; class Betaproteobacteria; order Burkholderiales; family Burkholderiaceae; genus Cupriavidus; species Cupriavidus sp. 05T313. The sequence goes on from NZ_JBFTLX010000434.1 coordinate 294, forward strand.
TATACAAATGAACGGGTTCATGCATGTGCCTTACGCGCAGAAGCTGACGTCGACGGTTGTAGGTCCTGCCTGGTATGCCCTGACCGGCGATCGTGCTGAGGCGTCCGGCGTCCCATATCTGCGTGGTGCCATGTGTACCTTGCCATGCCCGGTCGCTTCTCCAGATAAAACGGCTCTCGGGATACTGAGTCATACACCCAGCTTCACGCACGGCACCGCCCTCATAGATCTGTCATAGCCGGCAAATGCGTCAGCCTGCAGCGTCCCTTTGAAGCCCTTCAAATGCGCCAGTGGGTGCTCGCCGGAACGACTGGGACTGTATGCGAACCAGGCCGCTGGCGCGTCGCGTGAACCGGCGAGCCGGTGGTCGCGCACGTAGGTCCAGATCCGACCAGTCTTGGTCTTGCCGTTGCCGGGTTCGAACACCGGCACGGGTGTGTCATCGGTGTGGATCTTGTCGACTTGCCTGCCGGCAAGGGGCGGGCCCTGGACCTCAAGCGTCGCTTCATTGATCCGCGTTGCTGCGCACCATCTGGGACGATCCTGTGCGTCCATAAGACGAGCCACTGCGGGACGGAGTCGGCGGCAAGCTGTACTTTTTCCAGCGATGGCGCGGTGCGCGACGCCGAAACGGGATATTTCAAGATCGTGCAGCGCCAGACAGCGGCAAGATCACGTGGCCAGCTGTTCCGGCCTGCCGCCAGATATCGGCAATCGAGCAGCGCGATCCTCCGATATCGCGTAGTAGTACATCCATGCCCTCCCCAGACCAGTAGGCTTCAAGCGATATCTGCTTGGGCGTCCTCAAAAAGTCCGGATAGACACGATCCTAGGGAAGTCACTAATTGGGTTGCCCTCCTGACCATTGCAATCTCATCGCCATTGGTCCGCACAACAGACAAAGAAGCCACACTCAGGCCTGCGTGATCGAATTGCCTATCTTTGAGCCCAATATGGGCGTTGTTGCATAAATCCGGCTGTGCTAGCTGACGTTTACGCGCAACAGCCAAGTTGGCACGTCTGTTAACTTTTCGGGGACTTGCGTAGATTCTCGACTTTTTGCCGAGAAGATGCGCAAGGACGAACACAAGCGAAGCGAGCCGAAAGGTGTCTATCGTGTCAGGAACTGGGCGAGCTACAACGCTGGCTTGATTGCGAGAGGCGACGTGACGATGTGGATTGACGAAAGCGTACTGGGCACGGCGCCCGAGGACACATCGCCCAGGCGGGGGCGGCCGCACGTCTGCTCGGACGCAGCGAATCAGATGCTGCTTGGACTCAAGCAAGTCTTCCATCTGCCTCTGCGGGCTCTCCAGGGCTTCGCGTGTAGCCTGCGCAAGCTCGCATTCCTCGAGTTGCCGGTACCCAATTACACGACGTTGAGCCGCCGAGCGCAGGAGCTCGCGGTGAAGTTGCCCGCCATGTACAAGGGGAATGGAAGAAGAGCTGCGACTACCACCGTCGCTCGCTGGTCGAGAACCTGATATACGGGCTCAAGACGCTCACGGGCAATCGCCTTTGGGCGCGTGCATCGGCTCGCAAGCAACAGAAGTGGCGATCCGCGCAGGCGTGCTTAACCGCATGGCGGCTCTTGCACGCCCGAAGTCCGTCCGCATCGTCTGAATTTCGGATCACAGGATCCTCTGTGTTTTTAAGTCCGATTTATGCAACAACGCCTCCAATATGTGGAAACATGCAACGGTGTCGATTCTGGCTTTGCTCGCGATCTCAATCGGGAGGGTTAAGGCCGCGGCAGAATCACCTAAGTTGATCGAAAACTCTCTCGGGATGAAGTTCATCTTGGTCCCGTCTGGGGAATTCATGATTGGGTAGTAACGAGTCGTCAGAAGAACTTGCCAAGGCAGTTCCGCAATATGAGTGTGACCGTTTACTGGGAATTGGCTACAAAGCACCGGTGCGCAAGGTTCGCATCACTCGGCAGTTTTACTTGGGGCAACACGAAGTCAGTTTCTTCGAGGAAATTAGACGCGCAAATTTTGTGAAATCTGGGGGAATCGCAAACGCGTCTCGTTAACGATGGGGGGATACGGTGCGCCTTCGGTTTCTTCGAAGAAACTAAGAGCGAGATATATGACAAACGCCAACTGGCGGTGGCGGGAATGTTGCGCCGCTCGCTTTAGGACTTGCTGAACTGCAGACACGAAGGGACGCAACGTCATTGACACCTTCCGAGTCTCCTGGTCAGTGATACCCGCGAGGTGCGTACAAGCTTCAGGCGGAAGCGCGATGCTCACAAGAGTGAACGCAGTTATCAAAATCCAGAAACAGCACCTGGTCCGCCTGTGCCGCCGTCTTCCGAGATCTTCCCATAGTTAACGCTCCAAAAGCACTCGTGCGAACTCCGCTCACTTAATCTCGCTTAATCGGGCTGACTCGTGCGTCGTTCGGTGAGCTAAATCATGACGGAATGCTGGTCCGTCATCGACGCATCCAATGCGCGGTACGAGAGTGTGCAATCGGCAGTTAAACATGCGGTGAAAGTCGAGGAGGGCGGTTTTAACGCTGCAGCAGACACGGCTTCGACGACTAGATAGCAGCGCGCAAGGGTAGTCATCTCGGACGCCGCACGTACTTCGCGACGGTGCTGTTTGCACGGGGAGACTGTGAAGCCTAGAGCGGACAGAGTCATAAGGTATCATTCGCTTCCGCTTGACATTCGGGGCTTACCGCCCAGAGTCATGCAAGCCCGGTTCGCGTCACTCGGGGGTATCGAGCCAAGGTGTTTTCCGAAAGACTCTTGATGTTCGGATTTCTCCGCAGCTACTTCTTCAACGATCTTGCGATCGATCTCGGTACTGCCAACACTCTCATCTACATGCGCGATAAGGGAATCGTCCTGGATGAACCCTCCGTGGTTGCGATCCGCCGGCAGGGTGCTCTCAATCCTCGGAAAACCATCCAGGCGGTCGGCCAGGAAGCCAAACAGATGCTGGGCAAGGTACCGGGAAACACTGAGGCCATCCGTCCGTTGAAAGACGGCGTGATCGCGACTTTACGGTCAGGAGCAGATGCTCAAGCAGTTCATCAAGATGGTGCACGACACCAAACTGCTTCGGCCGTCGCCGCGAATCATCATCTGCGTGCCCTGCGGCTCGACCCAGGTCGAGCGCCATGCAATCCGCGAATCCGCACTGGCCGCCGACGCCAGCCAGGTCTACCTGGTCGAAGAACCAATGGCGGCCGCGCTAGGCGCGGGCCTACCGGTGTCAGAGCCGTCCGGCTCGATGGTGGTGGATGTCGGTGGGGGTACGACCGAGGTCAGTATGGATGGTCTATAAGGGCTCCGTACGCGTGGGCGGCGACAGGTTCAATGAAGCCATCGTCAACTACATTCGGCGCAATTACGGCATGCTGATTGGCGAGCGGACCGCCGAGGCCATCGAGAAGGCAATCGGATCGGCCTTCCCAGGCTCCGAAGTCCGCGAAATGGAGGTCAAGGGCCGCAATCTGTCCGAAGGTATCCCGCGCGCATTCACGGTGTCGTCCAACGAAATCCTCGAAGCGCTGACCGATCCGCTTAATCAAATCGTGTCGGCAGTTAAGATCGCGCTCGAACAGATCCCGCCGGAACTCGTTGCCGACATTGCCGAGCGCGGCATGATGCTGACCGGCGGGCGGGGCGTTGCTGCGTGAACTGGATCGCCTCCTGGCAGAGGAAACCGGCCTACCTGTGCTGGTGACCGAAGACCCATTGAGCTGCGTAGTGCGGGGCGCCGGCATGGCGCTCAAACGCAAGGACAAGCTCGGCAGCTTCTTCTCTTACGAGTAACGACTAAGCCGTGAAGCGGTGAATACGTGGCGCTTGATGACGACGCGTAGTCGTATCGGTCCGAAGTTTGACGCAGCGATTTAGTCTAATTCATGGTCCGACTTTACACGACCGCGCCGTCAAATTGAAAATGCTTTGGTAAGCACTCTTTCTTGCGGTCCGAGCCCAGATACGCGGGACATAAATTGTTTCCATGTTTTAATCTAGATTTAAATCAATAAACCACAGTATGGAATTGAAGTCTATTTACCCTTTGTATCGCCTTCCCTCCAGGGGGTTGGTTCTCTTTACCGCTCTCGCGATGGCCCTGGCGGGTTGTGATGGAGGTGGTAACTCTGAAGAGTCCACCGCGGTGATTGGTAATTCAACCACAAAATATCAGCCTGAGAATGCAAATCCAAGCGCAGGTGCGTCCGCCAAATCAGGATTTGATATCCTTGCTAGTCTTGATGCCTTGAAAATTACAACTGGCCCCTTTGCTGGAGCCTATCAAGTTGGCTCTGGAAGTAATTGGCTGAACTGGTATTTTGCAAATATTGGCTTGTTCGGATTCATAAAGGACCGCCAGAATGAGGTGCGGGCTTACAT
>NZ_JBFTLX010000435.1:0-3035 GCF_056396665.1 Cupriavidus sp. 05T313
GGTCTTGTCTGGATCGTGGGCCGGCTCGGCCACGGTTGCGGCGGCTGCCACTGGAACGGGCGGTGCGCACGTCGGCGCCACGTCTGGCGCGCTCTGCGCAGGCGTGCCGGTGCCTTGGGGGGGCGGCAGGTTCGAGCTGGTGACGGTCGCATCCGTGGCCGCATCGTTCCGTATGCCGACCCGATAGACGAAATGATTGCCGCCAAAGGCAACGAGGTCCCTCTCACCAAGGGGAACCGCGTGTTCTTCCACGCGCTTGCCGTTGACGAAGGTGCCGTTGGTGCTGCCCAGATCCTCGATGAAAGGCTGCCCACCCTTCAGGAAAATGTGCGCGTGACGGCGCGAGACATAGTTGACCTGGTGAGGATAGACCTCCTTGTAGCGGGAGAAGGTCTCGTCGGCCTTGCTGACCAGGAAAGGAAATCCGGCCACCTCGACTGGCTGCAGGCCCAGGTCGTCGCGCTCGGGGGTGAGCGTCAGCACGACCGATATCGGCTCCGGTGCCTGTACCGGCGTGCGCGAAGCCAGACGCACCCGATAGCACAGCGCCGCGCCRAAGCKCACCTCGTCGCCATCGCGCAATCTCGCCGGCTGCAGTACCACGGTCTCGCCGTTGACCGTGGTGCCGTTCTTGCTGCCCAGGTCCGCGATATAGGCCGCGCCGTGCTCGGAGAAGATGCGCGCATGACGGCGTGAAAGCGCGGCCGCCACATCGGGAGGATATGCGGCGAATGGCGCTTCCGCGCGGCCCACGGCGAACAGGCTCTCGTCGATGCGGATCTCGCCCAACTCGGGGTGCGAGATGGGGACAAGCACGATATCGAACGCCTGCCCCACCTTTGCCCGTATCTCGACAATCAGAGCTTCGTCTGGAGCCATGTTTCGATACCACCAACAGCGCGAGCCGCGGCGCGTGCGCCGGCGGCAAGCCATTTTCCATGGCGGCGGCGCGGGGCCGAAYCGGCCCGCTCCGCCGGGAACGTGTTGACTAAGGACATAGTAGGCCACGCTTGCCGGTAGTCAAACGTCCACCGGCGGCGTATTGCGGGCCTGGCGCCGGCTTTGCCGGGATCGTCCGGTCCCGATACATGGATTGTCGCGGGGTCTATTTCGCCACCTGCCGCGGCGCGTCCTTTCCCGCATTGCTCACTTCGACGCTTGGCCACCCTCCGCCAAGTGCCTTGTACAGGGTGACAGTGTCGGCCAGGATTTGTTGGTGGTTCGCCAACAACTCGAGTTGCGCGCTGAGCAGTGACCGCTCGGTCTCGAATACTTCAAGCTGGGACACAACGCCTTCCTTGAGCTGAGCCTCGATCTGCGCCGACACGACGCGCAGTTGCTCCACCTGCTGCTGCAACTCCACCCGCTGCTTCTTGTGCGCATCGACGTTGACCAGTGCGTTCTCCACCTCCTCGAATGCAGTGATCACCGTGCGGCCGTACTCGTTCTCGGCCACCTTGGTCTGCGCCTCGGTGGTCTTGACATGCGCACGCACGTTCGGATCCAGCATGGGCAGGTTGATGCTCGGCATCAGGCCGAATGTGAAGGACTTCAGCAGATCCGACAAGGCGAAGCTTGCGGTGCCGCCGCGACCGGTCAGGCTGACGGTGGGCAACTGCGCCAGCCGCGCCTGTCCGACCAGGTTGTATGACTCAAGCACGCGGTACTCCGCCGCCACGATATCCGGGCGCCGCGAGAGCAACTGCGACGGTAGCCCGGCCGGCACCGCGGGCAACTGCACGCGCTCTTGCAAGCGCCCCGCGGGTACCTTGAAAACGCCCGCCGGCACGCCGACCAGCGTGCCAAGTGCATTCTCCGAGATATCGCGCGAGCGGCGCAGTTCCAGCAGGTTCTTGGTCAGCCGGTTGATTTCCGCCTGTTGCTGCATCACCCGGATCTTGGGGACCAGTCCGTTCTGGAACATCGCCTGGTAGGTGGCGAGGATCTGCTTGTTCTTGGCCAGTGACCTGGACTGCTGATCGATCTGTTCGTCGAACTGCAGGATCTGGAAATAGGTAGTGGACACGTCCGAGACCAGGGTGAGGTAGCCGGCGCGCCAATCCGCTTCGGTCGCGTTGAATTCCGCGGTCTGGGCTTGCACGCCCTTCTCGACCTTGCCCCAGATGTCGATATCCCAGTTGACCTGGGTGCCCAGGTTGTAAGTCTTGACCAGGTTCTGCCCTGTGGTTTTCTCGAAGCTTGCACCGGCGCCGACATCAAAGACCGGCAGCGCACCGGCCTTCGCCTCGGAAATCTGTGCGCCTGCCACCTTGATTCGCGCGGCCAGCACCTTGATGTCGTAATTGCCAGCGATGGCCTTGTCGACCAGTCCGTCCAGATAGGGATCCCGGAAGGCCTGCCACCAGTTCGGCACGATGGTGTCCGACGCCGAGACGGTGATCGAACCCTGGCGCGCCCAGTCGGGCTTGGCCGGTGTTACCGGGCGTTCGTACACCGGGGGACGAAAATCGGCACAGCCGGCCAGCGCCAGCAGGCACGCGCCTGCCATCAGGCATCGCTTTGCGGCGGTGCGTGATCGATGCACACGGAACGGAGTGGAAAGGTCTGGCACGATCGCCTCCTGCAGGCGCAAGCGAACCGAAAAGGACTAGGCGGGCAGCAGGCCCCGTTCGTCACGTCGCCGGCGCCAGCTGCGCCGGGTCGGTCACGGCCCGGATGCAAGCAAGCAGGCCTCGCCATGCTTCATTGTGTATCCGCCGGCGGCGCTATCCAACCTGTAATTGGAGGCTGGCTGCCATGAAGGCGGCAAGAGAGGGCCGCCCCGCCCGGCAATCCGGGAGGGCGGCGGTGGCTTCAACGATAGATGTTGTTGTTCGCGTTCTGCGTTGAGCTCACGTGCGACTTGATATCCGCGGCGAAGGCCGTGTTGTTGCCATTCATGTTGGTGACGTTCTGCGTCTGGCCGATCAGTTGCTCGGCATTGAAGGTCGAGTCGATCTTGACGGCGCTGAACACGGGCAGGAAGGGCACGAAGCCGCCGCGCACGGCGCGCATGGCGCGGGCGTCGAGTTCTT
>NZ_JBFTLX010000436.1:0-2990 GCF_056396665.1 Cupriavidus sp. 05T313
GGCATGGGATGGGCGCGGGAGGGCGGGAGGTGGTCAAAGCGGAATTATAAAGGTTGACGCAACCCGGGGCGAAGTAGCTTGGGGCGCTGGTAGTATGTCCGCATGCCTGCCCTGACCCCTCTCGTTACGCCTGGCACGCCAGCCGAACATGCCGTGCTGCTGACATTCAGCCTGGCCGGACTGGCCTGGGCGCTGAGCCGGCGCCCCTGGCAACTGCTGCGCCGCGACGCCTTGCAGAATGGCTGGCTGGGCGCGCTGTTATTGCTGGCGCTGTTGTGGACGTTAAGGGCGACGCTGCCGGGCGGCATGGTGATCCAGTTGTTTGGCGCCACCCTGATGGTGACGCTGTTCGGGCTGCCGCTGGCCCTGCTGTCGCTGTTCGTGATCGACCTGGTGTCTTTGCTCGGCCTYGGGTACCTGGCCGGGCACGGCTGGGCTCAGCTGGATTGGGCCGCGCTCTGGCCGCGTTATGTCTGGATGGGGTTGTTGCCGGCCTTGCTGTCGGCTGCGCTGCAGGGCGCCATGCGCCGGCTGTTGCCGCGCCATCCCTTTGTCTTCATCCTTGGTCACGGCTACTTTGCCGCCGGCCTGGCCGCGCTGGGCGCCGGCGCGGCGAGGGCGATCTGGCGTAGCTACAGCGTGGGCGATGGCGTGCTGTCGCTGCCCGATACGCTGACCGCGGTGCTGATCCTGGCGTTTGGCGAGGCGTTTCTCACGGGCATGCTGGTGGCGGTGTTCGTGGTCTACAAACCRCAATGGGTTGTGACCTTCCGCGACGAGGAATATCTCAGGCGTTGAGCAGGCAGCCCGTCCGCCGGCCAGCGGGGCCGGACTGCCATTCTTCTTTCTGGCGCGGGCTCAGCTGCTTTTGGACAGGGCCAGGCGCAGCAGGTCGGCCACGGTGTTGACGTTGAGCTTTTCCATGATGTTGGCGCGATGCGCTTCCACGGTCTTGATGGAAATGCCCAGGTCGTCGGCGATCTGCTTGTTCAGCCGGCCTGCCACGATGCGCTCCAGCACCTGCTGTTCACGCGTGGTGAGCTTGCCCAGCAGGTCCTTGGCGGCGCGCTGCTCGCGGGCGGCGGAGTGGTCGGTGCGGGCCTTTTGCAGCATGCGCTCCACCAGCGAGCGCAGTTCGGACTCGTCGAACGGCTTCTCGATAAAGTCGATCGCGCCCTTTTTCATGGTGGAGACCGCCATCGGCACGTCGCCGTGGCCGGTGATGAAGACGATCGGAATATTGATGTTCTCCGCGATCATGCGTTCCTGCAGCTCGGGCCCGCTCATGCCCGGCATCCGCACGTCGAGGATCAGGCAGGAAACCTGGCCTGCGTCGTAGGCGGAGAGGAACTGTTCGGCGCTGGTAAAGCTGCGAACCTGGTAGCCATTGCCCTCCAGCAGCCAGGTCAGCGAGTCGCGCATGGCTTCATCGTCGTCGACGATGAAGACGGTCTCGCCGCGGTGGGAGGTGGGGTTTGGCGTTACGGTCATGAAGTCTCCTGGGACAACAAAGTCATTTGCCGCCAAGTGTAACCGGGCCGGGCGGCAAGCAACAGGGGCCGCCCTGGGGCGCGTGGCAGGGAACCTGGCGGCACGGCCAGCGATTTACTGGTCGATATGCGCCGGCAGCAGGGGCAGCATGATCTTGAATGTGCAGCCGATGCCGTCGGCATTATTCTCCACCCACAGCCGTCCCTGGTGCGACTCGATGATGGAGCGGCAGATATTCAGCCCCATCCCCATGCCGTCGGACTTGGTGCTGAAGAACGGCTCGAACAGCCGTTCCTTGGTGGCCTCGTCCACGCCGGGGCCCTGGTCGATCACGTCGATGCGCATGACCTGACCAAACTCGCCCGGCTCCACGCGCGCGTGCAGGCGGACCACGCCGGTGGCGCGCATGGCCGGCAGGCCGGCCATGGCCTCGACGGCGTTCTTGAGCAGGTTGACCAGCACTTGCTCGATCAGTACCGGATCGACGAACAGCAGCAAAGGCGGGGCCGGTAGCCGGGTCAGGATGGTGACGCGGCGGCGGGTGGCTTCCAGGTCGGCCAGGCCGACCGCGTCAGCCACGATGTCATGCAGGGCGGCTTCGCGCCGCTGCGGCTGGCTGCGCTTCACAAAGCCCCGGATGCGGCTGATGATGGTGCCTGCGCGCACCGCCTGCGCCGAAGTCTTCTCCAGGATCGGGATCAGGTCTTCGGCGGTGCTGCGCCCGGAGCGCAGCCGGGCCACCGCGCCCATGCAATAGTTGTTGATCGCCGCCAGCGGCTGGTTCAGCTCGTGCGCCAGCGACGAAGCCATCTCGCCCATGGTGGTGAGGCGGCTGGTGAACTGGAGCCGCTCCTCATGCTGGCGCGCCATTTCCTCGGCGGCCTTGCGCACGGTGATGTCGGTGGCGATCTGCATCTGCGCCAGGTGGCCGTCCACCCACTGGATATAGCGGCGGCGCACTTCGAACCATTTCTGCATGTCGGGCACGAACACTTCACGCGCGTCCGAGGAGTAGGGCATCAACTCCGAGGCCGGCAGGCCGGCGTAGGCGTCGACGAAGTCGGTTGCATCGCTGGAGACCTGCTCCTTGTCGATCTCGCCGCCGGCCAGCTTGAGGTGGCCCTCGGCTTCCCAGCCGAACAACTGCCGGTAGTAGCGATTGGCGAACAGCAGTTCGGGCTTGTCGGTGGCCAGCACGGACACCGCGGCATCCAGGCTTTCCAGCACCGTGGTGAAGCGGTCGTGCGCCGCGGCCAGCTCTTCGCGGGCGCGCTTGGGCTCGGTGATATCCGTCATCGAGCTCATCCAGCCGGTATGCCTGCCACGGCCGTCCACCAGCGGCGACACATACATGCGGGCGTAGAAGCTGCTGCCGTCACGCCGCATCACGCGCATTTCGTAGCCGCCGGCAGGCGATTTGCCCTGCAGCGTCAGGTCGATCTGCTTCTGCATTTCCTGCTGGTCGTTGGGCGGCCAGTAGGGGAAGGGCGGCACACGGC
>NZ_JBFTLX010000437.1:0-2987 GCF_056396665.1 Cupriavidus sp. 05T313
ACGCCAGCGTGGCCTGATGCTCCGCCCCGTCGAGCCGGTAGCGCAGGCCGATCGGCAGCGTCGGCGCCAGGCTGGCGGCGGGCGCTCCGGGCTGACGCTCGGGGGAAGTCTCGTACAGCAGCAGCGCGGCCAGCGCGGCCGCACGCCGGCGCAGCGGCGCGTCGGGCCGCAACAGCGCATCCTGGTGCTGGCCGATGAAGGCCGTGGTGGCTTCGCCCGCGGCAAAGGCCGGATGCGCCAGGCAGCGGCCCAGGAATACCTGGTTGGTGGTCACGCCGAGCGCCACCAGGTCTTCCAGTCCGCGGGACAGCTTGCGGCAGGCTTCGTCGCGCGTGCCGCCGTGGCTGACCAGCTTGGCGATCATGGAGTCGTAGTAAGGCGGAATCGCCGCGCCACTGCCCAGCGCATGCTCCACCCGCAAGGCGGCCGGCGCCTGCCACAACGCAATGGCGCCGCTTTGCGGCATGAAGCCCCGGTCGGCGTCTTCGGCGCACAGCCGCACTTCGATGGCGTGGCCGGAGAAGGYGACGTCTTCCTGCGCCAGCGGCAGCGGCTCGCCGGCGGCGATCCGCAATTGCAGCGCCACCAGGTCCAGGCCGGTGATCGCCTCCGTCACGGGATGCTCCACCTGCAGCCGCGTGTTCATTTCCATGAAGTAGTAATTACCGTCGCGGTCCAGCAGGAACTCCAGCGTGCCGGCGCCTTCATAGCCGATCGCCTTGACGGCGGCCACGGCGGTGGCGCCCATGCGGGCCCGCAACTCGGGGCTCACCGCCGGCGATGGCGCTTCCTCGATCAGCTTCTGGTGGCGCCGCTGCACCGAGCAGTCGCGCTCGCCMAGGTGGATGGCGTTGCCATAACGGTCGGCCAGGATCTGGATCTCGATATGGCGTGGTTCGATCACGGCCCGCTCCAGAATCACCTCCGGATCGCCGAAGGCGCCCTGCGCCTCCGAGCGCGCGCTACGCAGCAGTTCGGGGAACGACCGCGCATCGGGCACCAGCCGCATGCCGCGCCCGCCTCCGCCCGCCGTGGCCTTGATCATCACCGGAAAGCCGATGCGTCCGGCTTCGGCGCACAGGCGCGCTTCATCCTGGTCTTCGCCCYGGTAGCCGGGGATGCAGGGCACGCCGGCCGCCATCATCAGGCGCTTGGCGCCGGCCTTGTTGCCCATCGCCACGATGGACTCGGCGGACGGGCCGATAAACACCAGCCCCGCCTCGCGGCAGGCCCGCGCGAAGGCGGCGTTCTCGGCCAGGAAGCCGTAGCCGGGATGCACCGCATCGGCGCCGCAACGCCTGGCGGCCTCGATGATGGCGTCGATGCGCAGGTAGGATTGCGCCGGCTGCGCCTCGCCGATATGCACCGCCTGGCCGGCCTCGTGGACATGCCGCGCATCGGCGTCGGCGCTGGAGTAGACCGCCACCGTGCGGTAGCCCAGCGCGGTGGCGCTGCGCATCACGCGCAGGGCGATTTCGCCGCGATTGGCGATCAGGATCTTGTGGAATGGCGTGGGCTGCTTCATGGTGGCCTGTTCTGGTCTTTAGCTTTGAACGCTTACTTCGCCTGGGGAAACGTCCCCATGAACTTGCACAGGATCTGCATCATGACCTCGTCGGCGCCGCCGCCGATGGAGGTGAGCCGCCCGTCCCGGAAGATGCGCGAGATCGGGCTTTCCAGCACATAGCCCATGCCGCCCCAGAACTGCAGGCAGCGATCCGCTACCTCGCGCGACAGCCGGCCCGCCTTGAGCTTGGCCATGGTGGCCAGGCGCGTGGCATCCTCGCCCCGCACCATCATCTCCACGGCGCGCCAGCACAGCGCGTGCAGCGCTTCCACCTCGGTCTGCAGTTCGGCCAGGGTGTAGTGCACCCACTGGTTGTCCAGGATGGAGCGGCCAAAGGCCTTGCGCTCGCGGGTGTACTCGATGGTGAGGTCGATGGCCTTGGCGCACCGGCTGCATGAGCTCAGGGCACCCCACAGCCGCTCCACCTGGAACTGCTCCATCTGGTAGGTAAAGCCCATGCCTTCCTGGCCGATGCGGTAGCGCTGCGGCACGCGCACATCGTCGAAGTAAAGCTGCGCGGTATCGGACGAGTCCATGCCGATCTTGCGGATCTTCTTGGCCACCGAGACGCCCCGGGTCTTCATTGGCACCACGATCAGCGTCTTGTTGCGGTGCGGGGCCCCGTCCGACGTATTGGCCAGCACGCAGCAGAAATCCGCCTGGGTGCCGTTGGTGGTCCACATCTTGCCGCCGTTGATGATATAGTCGTCGCCGTCGCGCCGCGCCGTGGTCTTGATCGAGGCCACGTCGGAGCCGCTGCCCACCTCCGAGACGCCCAGGCAGGCCACGTACTCGCCGCGGATCGCGGGTGCCAGGAATTCGCGGCGCAACTCCGCGCTGCCGTGGTGGGCCAGGGCCGGCGTGGCCATGTCGGTCTGCACGCCGATGGCCATCGGCACGCCGCCGCAGTTGATATCGGACAGCGTCTCAGCCAGCACCGCGCTGTAGGAGTAATCGAGGCCCATGCCGCCATCCTCCTCCGGCTTGGACAGGCCCAGCAGGCCAAGCTCGCCCATCTTGCGGAAGACTTCATGCGCCGGGAAGATCTCGGCCTCTTCCCAGGCATCCACGTACGGATTGATCTGCTCGGCGATAAAGCGCTTGATGGTGGCGCGCAGCGCCTCGTGTTCGGGGGTGAGTTGCATGTCTCGGGTCTCCGTTCTCTGTTCTCTGTGTTCTTGTCTTATGTTCCGGATGGGGCCGTGGCCTTCAGGTCAGGGCCGCGCCACGGCGAATTGCATGGGTTGCGGTGTCCTGGCGTCGCCCTCGCGGCAGACGGCCAGCACATTGGCCAGCACCGCACGCGTATTGCGCGGGTCGATCACGCCATCGTCCAGCACATGGGCGCTGGTGACGAACACGCTCATCTGGCGGTCGAAGCGCTCCACGATGCCCTTCTGCAACGCCTCAAGCTGGTCGG
>NZ_JBFTLX010000438.1:0-2942 GCF_056396665.1 Cupriavidus sp. 05T313
GCACTGCACCAGCCGGGCCTTTCGCGCGACGCCATGCGGCAACGCGTTACCGAGGCGCTGCGCGAGGTGGGCATGGACCGCACGGCCCTGGGGCGGTATCCCCATGAGTTCTCCGGCGGCCAGCGCCAGCGCGTGGCGATCGCGCGCGTGCTGATCCTCAAGCCGCAGGTGCTGGTGCTCGATGAGCCGACGTCCGCGCTCGATGTCTCCATCCAGCAGCAGGTGCTGGCGCTGCTGACGCAACTGCAGCGCAAGTACAACCTGAGCTATCTCTTTATCAGCCATGACCTGGCCGTGATCCGCGCCATGGCGCACCGGGTCATCGTGATGAAGTCCGRCGAGGTGGTGGAGGCGGGAGAAACCGAGGTTGTGCTAGGTGATCCGCAGCACGCATACACCCGCAAGCTCATGATCGCGGCCGAAATTGGTGCAGGCGACCCGATTCCGCCGCAAGTTGGTGCGGCCGAACTCAGGGTGTCACCCGATTGACCTGCCGCTGACATAATCAAACCGAGAAAGCATCTGCGACTTCCGTTGTATAGCCTTGATTACAAAGCACTTTATCTGAATTTTGTAACGAACTTTGACATGTGGATGACAACCTTATACCATCCGGCGAGAACTAATTTTACGGGTGGTTCGCGCGTCGCTTATGCACAGCGCGGGTGGCTTGCGTCACTTGGCGCGCTTTTTGCGTGCGATCCACTTCATTGATTTCAGGCCCGCCCCGGTGTGTTTGCCCGGGCCCGGACAAGAACGATTCATCAGGAGAACCAATGCAGCGAACGGTGCTTCATTCCCTGGCGCGCGCCGCCGTAGGAATAGCCATTGCCTGCGGTGCCACTCTATCGAATGGAGTGCTGGCTGACACGGTCTTCAAGGATCCCGACGCCCGCATCGACGCACGTACCGAACTCAGCGCGGAGCCGCATCCGGAAGGCAAGCGCGGCTTGCTGTCTTCGGTCATGAACTCGACCAGCCATGTGGCCAGCAAGGCCGGCGACTTGGTCATGAATGCCCTCGGGTTGATCGGCGTGCGTTACCGCTTCGGCGGCAACAGCCCGGAATCGGGCCTCGACTGCAGCGGTTTTGTCCGCTACGTCTTCAACGATACCTTTGGCTTCATGCTGCCGCGCCGCTCGGTCGAGATGAGCCAGGTTGGCACCACCGTGGCAACCAGCGACCTGCGCCCCGGCGACCTGGTGTTCTTCAACACCATGCGCCATACCTTCTCGCACGTTGGCATCTACATTGGTGACAACAAGTTCGTACATGCCCCGTCCACCGGCAGCAAGATTCGTGTCGATGACATGCGCGCCTCGTACTGGGTGACGCGCTACAACGGCGCGCGCCGTATCGACGATATGCCGCAGGACAGCGGCAGCGCCAGCAACCTGGGCAATATGGTCGAGACGCTCAAGCGTTTCGATCCCAACGCAGGCGGTCGTTCGCTCTACGGCGGCTGAGGCGAGGGCGGGCCCTGTCCGTGCGTGTCACAACGAAAAAGGACTGCCTCGCAGTCCTTTTTCGTTGGCGCCGCCTCCCGGCGGCATGTGCTCCCGCGGCCGTTATTGCGCGGCCACCGTTCCGGCGGGCCGCGAGCGCGCCAGGGCAAGCTTGTCGCGCAGGCTCGCCATGACCGCGGAGGCCGCTTGCTCGCCAGCCAGGATGGCGCGGTTGCGCGAGGCGAAGTCGCTGCCACCCATGTCCGGCAGGTCGGGGCGGATTACCACATCGGCATGCGCCAGGGCCATCTTGCTGATCGACTGCCCCATGATGGCCGTGGTCTGCAGCAATACGCCGCTCTGGCCGCCGTTCTTCTGGCTGGAGGGCTCGGCGGAGATGTTCACGGCTATCACGAAGTCAGCGCCCATGGCGCGCGCGGAATCGACCGGTACGGGTTCGACCAGCCCGCCATCCACATAGTCATGCCCCTGAATCGAGACCGGCTGGAACACGCCCGGCACGCTGCTCGATGCCCGTACCGCCTGGCCGGTGTTGCCGCGCCGGAACAAGATGCCCTGGCCGGTCTTGAGGTTGGTGGCGACGATGCCCAGTGGCAGCTTCATGGACTCGATCGGGCGATTTGCGACCAGCCGGTTCACGTAGTTCTGCAGCGCCTCGCCCTTGAGCCAGCCGCCAAAGCGGGTGCCGAAGGGCAGGGCCCAGTCGGCGATGGTGGCTTCGTCCATCGTCAGYGCCACCTTGTTGAGCTGGAATCCGTTCATGCCCGATGCGTAGAGTGCCGCGACCACCGCGCCCGCGCTGGTGCCAGTGACCAAGTCCGGATGGATGCCCTGTGCTTCGAGTGCCTTGATCACGCCAATGTGGGCGAAGCCGCGTGCGGCGCCACCGCCGAGCGCAAGGCCGATCTTGATCGGCCGGGGTGGCGCCGTGGGCGGCGCAGCCGGGGTGTCCGGCGCTGCGGTGAGTGCGCCCGGTTTTGGGCCAAAGGAGCAGGCAGCCAGCAGTGCTGCCGCACCGGCACCAAGGAAGTTGCGTCGTTGCATGGAGTAACCGAGGGAGGAGAAATGGCGCGGTCGTCACAGCCAGCGTGGGCGAGGGCAGAATGTGCCGTCCACGTCGGCCGCACGTCCCGTGCGACAGCATTCAGACCGGACGCAGCATAAATGATTCCGCGCGGCCGGGCATTCCAGCGCGAACCGGGGGCGGTTGGCTGCGCCCTGCTTGCTATAATGCGGCGATCCTGTGCGACACGCACTATCGTGTCCGGGCAGCTCCAACGTAAGGAGCATCGACCTTGTTGGGACAAGGGGAAGGTTTCCGCCTGAACTGTCCAATCCCAACCATTTCTTGCTTAGACGAACCGGGCCGAACAGCCAGGGGGAGTCTAGAACGTTGCGAGGAAGGCCAGAACACCGGCCGGATTTGCAGCTTGCTTTTTGCTGGATGGATTTCCAGCCATTGCCCAAGGGCGGGGA
>NZ_JBFTLX010000439.1:0-2897 GCF_056396665.1 Cupriavidus sp. 05T313
CCCGAGGGGGTGTCGCCCCATCCGGCGCGCCTTCTTTGCCTACTTTCTTGGCAAGACAAGAAAGTAGGTCGCCCCCCGCAGGGGGGTGAAACCGCCTTTGAATTTAAGCCTTTAAGCCTTTAAGCCTTTGACTTCGTAGCCCCCCCAGGCCACACCACCAAGAACAAGGAGACACCCATAATGCTCTACACCGAAGACCACCACAACATCATGGCCAGCATCCGCCGCTTCGTAGCGGCCGAGATCAACCCCCATGTCGACGAATGGGAAGCCGCCGAAATCTTCCCCGCGCACACGCTGTTCAAGAAGATGGGCGAACTAGGCTTCCTCGGCATCACCAAGCCGGCCGAATACGGCGGCCTCGGCCTGGATTTCTCCTATGCCGTGGCCGCAGCCGAAGCCCTCGGCTACGTCCACGCGCAAGGCGTCGGCATGGCCGTAGGCGTGCAGACCGACATGGCCACCCCGGCCCTGACCGCCTTCGGCTCCGACGAACTCAAGCGCGAGTTCCTGGCACCGGCCATTGCCGGCGAGGCGGTGGCGGCGATCGGCGTATCCGAGGCCGGCGCCGGCTCCGACGTGGCCTCGCTCAAGACGCGTGCCCGGCGCGATGGCGACGACTACGTCATCAGCGGCTCCAAGATGTGGATCACCAACGGCACCCAGGCCGACTGGATCTGCCTGCTGTGCAATACCTCCGACGGTCCGGTGCACAAGAACAAGTCGCTGATCATCGTGCCGCTCAGGCAGGGCGGCAAGCGCACGCCTGGCGTGGAAGTGCAAAAGATCAAGAAGTTCGGCATGTGGTGCTCCGACACCGCGCAGATCTTCTTCGATGAAGTGCGGGTGCCGGCGCGCAACCGCATCGGCGAGGAGGGCATGGGCTTCATCTACCAGATGAAGCAGTTCCAGGAAGAACGTCTGAACGGCGCGGCGCGCCGCCTCGCCTGCAATGCGCTGATCGAGGAAACCGCCGACTACCTGCGCCAGCGCATCGCCTTCGGCAAGCCCCTGCTCGACAACCCGTTCATCCAGTTCAAGCTGGCCGAACTCAAGACCGAGATGGAAGCCCTGCGCGCGCTGGTCTACATGGCAACCAAGACCTATATCGACGGCGGCGACGTGGTGGAGCTGGCCTCCATGGCCAAGCTCAAGGCCGGCCGCCTCTCGCGCGAGGTGGCCGACTGGTGCATKYAGTTCCAGGGTGGCATGGGCTACACGTGGGACAACCATGCCTCGCGCGCCTATCGCGATTTCCGCCTGGGCTCCATCGGCGGCGGTGCCGACGAGGTGATGCTCACGGTAATCGCCAAGCAGATGGGGCTGATGGCAAAGCACTGAGCTTGCCGGCCGTTTCCTTCTCACGCAATGTTTCCGCTACTCCCAAACCATGACCAACGCCGTCAATACCGAATCCGCCAATGACGCCAGCGCCGTGATCGTGCGCGAGGTCCGGGGCGTGCTGTTCGCCACCCTCAATGCGCCATCCACGCGCAATGCACTCGCGCCCGAGGTGGTCGCCGCGCTGGCGCATGCCGTGGCGCGCGCCGAGTCCGACACCGCGCTGCGGGCGCTGGTGTTGCGCGGCGCCGGCGGCTTTTTCTGCGCGGGCGGCAACGTCGGCAATTTCCAGGCGCGGCTGGATGCCGGCGCCGCGCCGGACGATCCCGTGGCCAGCCGCAATCGCGAGTTCGGCTACTTCATGCAGCGGCTGGCCGCGCTGCCCGTGCCGGTGGTGGCGGTGGTGGAGGGCGCGGCCATGGGCGGCGGCATGGGCCTGAGCTGCGCGGCCGATATCGTGCTGGCCACGCCCGACGCGCGCTTCGCCTTGTCCGAGACCTCGCTGGGCATCATCGCCGCGCAGATCGCGCCCTTCGTGGTGGCGCGCATCGGGGCGGCCGCCACGCGGCGCCTTGGTTTGTCCGGCGAGCGCGTGAGCGGCGACACGGCGGTGGCACTGGGACTGGTGGATCAGCTTGCCGGGGACGGCGCCGCGCTGGATGCGCTGCTCGCCGAATGGCTGACGCGCATCTGCCGTTGCGGCCCGCAGGCCAACCGCGCTTTCAAGGCGCTGGTGGCGCGCACCGGACAGGTGGGGCAGGGCGAGCAACTGGACGAGGCCTCGCGCCTGTTCGCGCAATGCATGCGCACCGAAGGCACCGAAGGCATCCAGGCCTTTCGCGGCAAGCGCGACGCCGCCTGGGTGGTGCGCTTCGACGCCGCCGACGTACGCGCCGCGCACGCCACGCAAGATTGAGTAAACGGGCAACCCGCACCGCAACGGCCCACTTCGACACTCCGATCCCGAGACGTACCATGCCCGCTACCAGCCGACCCTTCCACACCTTGCTCGTCGCCAACCGTGGCGAGATCGCCATGCGCATCATGCGCACGGCGCGCCGCCTCGGCCTTGCCACCGTGGCGGTCTATTCCGAGGCCGACCGCCATAGCCCGCACGTGGCCTTCGCCGACCGCGCGGTACGCATCGGCGACGCCGCACCGCGCGCGTCCTACCTGAATATCGGCGCCATCGTCGAGGCGGCGCGCAGCAGCGGCGCCGATGCGGTGCACCCCGGATACGGCTTCCTGGCCGAGAATGCCGAATTTGCCGAAGCGGTGACGCAGGCCGGGCTGGTCTTCGTCGGCCCGCCGGCAGAGGCGATCCGCGCCATGGGCAACAAGGCGGAGGCCAAGCGCCTGATGCTTGATGCGGATATGCCCTGCATCCCTGGCTACCAGGGCGAGGCGCAGGACGACGCAGCGCTGCTGCGGGCCGCGGCGCAGATCGGTTTTCCGCTGATGGTCAAGGCCGCGGCTGGCGGCGGCGGGCGCGGCATGCGCCTGGTGCATGAGGCGGATGCCTTGCCCGGCGCGCTGGCCAGCGCGCGCTCCGAGGC
>NZ_JBFTLX010000440.1:0-2882 GCF_056396665.1 Cupriavidus sp. 05T313
CCTTCTGCCCGTTCACGACATACTTGTCGCCTTTACGCACTGCGGTGGTCTTGATTTTTGTCGTGTCGGTGCCTGTAGTCGGCTCCGTAACCGCCATCGATTGCAGACGTAGCTCTCCGCTCGCAATCTTCGGAAGGTATTCCTTCTTTTGCGCTGCCGAGCCATGGCGCAGCAGCGTTCCCATGTTGTACATCTGCCCGTGGCAAGCGCCGGAATTACCGCCGGCGCGGTTGATTTCTTCCATGATGACCGACGCCTGCGTCAGGCCCAGCCCGGAGCCACCGTACTCCTCAGGAATCAGAGCTGCCAGCCAGCCGGCGGCCGTCAGTGCGTTGACGAACTCCTCCGGGTAGCCTCGCACCTCGTCAATCTTGCGGAAGTACTCCGAAGAGAACTGACCGCACAAATCGCGGATAGCTTCGCGGATTTCTTGATGTTCATCGACTTTGTTCAGCACGATAGTCTCCGTGTACGTTCGTTTAGCTAAGTTCGGCAGTAGCAGTCATCGCAAGCGCACCGCCCTCGTGGCGAATCCACAGTTCAACAGACTTCCCGTCCCCGCTTCGCTTCCCGCAGACGTAAAAACGCTGGGGCACGAAGGTGGGGCGAACTCCCTTGAAGGAGAAGCTGCTAACCGTGGCGTCAGGCAAGTTCCTGCGCACCAGGTCGAGGAGCAGCACGGCTAACAACGGGCCGTGGACAATGAGGTCAGGGTAATGCTCGACAGCAGTCACATACGGGTGGTCGTAGTGAATTCTGTGACCGTTGAAGGTCAGGGCGGAGAATCGGAACAGCAGCACTGGGTCGGGCACCACTTCGCGAGACCAGTCTTCGTCGGTACGCGCAGCAACCGGCTCCGGACCAGTCGCATTTGGCGAGGCTTCTTCCCTGTAGACGATGTCGTGCTCTTCGGTCACCGCAAGGCCCCGCGCTCCGGAATACTGGTGCTCCACGGTGACGAAGGCCAGTGACCCCGTCCGCCCTGTTTTGGCATTCACGTCCAGAATGGTGGACTTCTTCGATACAGTCTCACCTACGCGGAGGGGCTGATGAAACCGCAACCGCCCGCCGGCCCACATGCGTCGCGGAAGCGGCACCGGCGGCAGGAAGCCGCCTCGCTTGGCATGGCCGTCAACGCCCAGCTCAGRCTGCCTGTGCAACGGCAAAAAGTACAGCCAATGCCAGAGAGGGGCGAGTGCGTCTCCGCGAACCGGTGCTGGGTCTTCACGGTCCAGGGTCGCGGAGAGCGCCTTGACGGGGAACGCGGTTATCTCGTCGTGGGACTCGGTTGAGTTGCCGACCCACTCCTTCAGCTTGGCAGTGTCCATGAACGTCTCTTCGGTCTGTTTTCTAGGCCCCCACTATGCACGGGCTAAGGGCAACTTCCCATTCGCAAGTTCGGAACGAGCCTTTCGGCTGCACAGAAAACATCGAGCATGCGTTTACCCGAATGGAGCGTTCGGAAGAACCGGATTTACGTAGCGCGAAACTGTGGCCAAGATTGGCTCAAACCATCCGATTCGGCAGACCCCCATGCGCGTCCAGATTCGTTGTCGCTCCCGAGTGGCTCTCCACAGACTCGTGCCGGCATTTCCCATGCGGATTGCCTCCTGTCACGGCGAACATGCCCTTACGCGAAATGGATTTTCACGCACTTTGCAAACGGACCGTGCTATCGACATTCCAGCTTTCGAATCAATCGACCTGCAACTGGGTGGCAGCGTGTTTTCCGCGTCTAGCTGTTATCTGGAACTCGCCGATGGGAACCTGAAGGAAATTACCCTGGGCCCATCGCACCTAAGCGCGGAAACGCCCTCATGGGCGCCGCTTCTGCGGGACATGATTTCGGGAACGGTCTTTCACCACCCACAGGAGAACTGGAATGCTCATACAGTTGCCCATGCGCTGAACACGACACCCGAACGAATCCGGACCGCTCTGTTCACGCAAGGCATGGCCTTCACGCACATATGCCGGACGCAACGTCTCATGCGCGCGCTATTCGAGTCGATACAGTTCAAGCTCTCCGTCGCGGACCTGCGGGACAGAGTGGGCTGGGGTAGCAAAGGCGACCTGGAAGCGTCGTTCTACGATTGGTTTGGCGTATCGCTCCAGACGGTCGCACGCCTGAGAGACGATGGACTGTAGTTCCTACAATGCAATGCGGAGGACGCGTGAAAAACAAGATTGGACGTGATATTCCGGAATGGGTGGGCGGCCAACGTCTGGTACCTTATGCTGGCATCACCGGTTGCCCCGAGGTGCATCGGCGCGCGGCGCCCAGCCTACGCACATTTCCCCGTGGCACTCCGAAGGTACTGCCCTCGTTGCGCGAAGCCATCGACGCGGCCGGATTGCGTGACGGCTCAACCATTTCCTTCCACCATCATCTTCGCAACGGCGATGCTGTTGCCAATGCAGTGTTGTGCGAGGCCGCGAATCAAGGCTTGCGCGGCCTGACCGTGGCCGCCAGCTCAATCTTCCCGGTACATGGCCCGTGGGTGGAACTCATGGAAGCCGGCGTCATTGGCCAGATTTACACTGGGTATGCGTCAGGTCCCGTCGCCGGCGCGGTGGCGCGCGGCGCGCTTGCCGCCCCCATGTTCATGCACACCCATGGAGGGCGCGCCCGCCTCATCGAGTCAGGCGCGTTAGCTATCGATGCCGCCTTTGTAGCTGCACCGACCGCTGACAACTATGGAAACTTGAACGGTGTGTCCGGCCCGTCAGCCTGTGGAACGCTCGGCTATGCCGAAGCCGACGTGCGCTACGCGGCCACGGTGATTGCGGTCACCGACAACCTGGTTCCCTATCCCGCCTGCCCTATCGCCATCAGCCAGGACTACATCGACTATGTGGTCCCTGTCCATTCCATCGGGGAT
>NZ_JBFTLX010000441.1:0-2800 GCF_056396665.1 Cupriavidus sp. 05T313
GGGTAGCACGGCGGGCCTTCTTGTTCGGGATCAGGAAGTTACGGGCATAGCCGTCCTTCACGCGAACGATGTCACCCAGGTTGCCCAGATTGATGACTTTCTCAAGCAGAATAATTTGCATCGTGTTTTCTCCTTAACGGACCTAGGGCCGATCAGTTCTTGTGCAGGTCGGTGTAAGGCATCAGCGCGAGGAAACGCGCGCGCTTGATAGCCGTATCGAGCTGACGCTGATAGTGCGCCTTGGTGCCGGTCAGGCGGGCGGGGGTAATCTTGCCGTTGTCGCCGATGAAATCCTTCAGGGTGTCCAGATCCTTGTAGTCGATCTGTTCCACGCCAGCCACGGTGAAGCGGCAGAAGCGCTTGCGCTTGAACAGCGGGTTTTGCTGCTGGAAGCGCTTCTTGTTCTTGTTGTCACGTTTGACGAATGCCATGATTCAATCCTTTTCGAATGCTTTACATCCAGTGATGTGAAAGACGAGAGCCTTGCTGTTGCGGTGCTTGCGGGCCAGGAATCCTTCGCAGTCGAGCATCGCGCCGAGCGGAGTCCGCTCAAGCCGCTGGCCGATCTGACCGATTCCCATGGCGGCGATGGCGAATTCCACCTGCCTGGGCGTTTGCGCCTCGACCGTCTCGCCCGCGTACTRCAAGATGCAGTTGACAACGGGGACCCCGGCCGGGGTGTAACGCAAGGCATCGCGTTCCGCGAGCGTTGCGCAGAGCCTTAGCTGGTTCAACGCACTCTCCCGCACCGATGCCCGCACTTGCCGCCGCGGCGTTCAACGCCCACGGCAACCACAACAGTCCGCACTTAGGCGGCCTGGACTTCGCTGGTCTGTTGCGCGGCCTTGCGGGCTTCTTCGCGCTGCACTTCCTTCATCATCGGGGACGGTGCGGTTTCGGCCTTCTTGGTCTGAACGATGAGGTGGCGCAGCACCGCGTCGTTGAACTTGAACGCGTGTTCGAGTTCAGCCAGGGTTTCCTTGCCGCATTCGATGTTCAGGCAAACGTAGTGAGCCTTGGCCAGCTTCTGGATCATGTAGGCCATCTGACGGCGGCCCCAGTCTTCCACACGGTGGATCTGGCCTTCCTGCGACGTGACCAGCGTCTTGTAACGCTCGATCATGGCCGGAACTTGTTCGCTCTGGTCCGGATGGACGATAAATACGATTTCGTAATGACGCATTGACGCTCCTTTTGGATAAGCCGCCCGGGCGCCATGTCCGGTGCAGCAAGGTTGGATAGCCTTAAAGTATAGCGTGCTTTTGCCTTTTGGAGCAAGCCGCCTTAGTTTTCGGCGAAGAGCGCCTGCAACGCAGCGGGATCCGCAGCCAGTCCGGGCGTTGTCGCCAGGGCCAGCATCAGGAGCACGCGCGCCTTATATGGATTGAGATCGCCTGCAGAAACGAAGGCACCTGAAGCCGGTCGTGGAGGTGCCGGCATTGCCACATGCCCTGCCCCGGTGCGCGAGCTACGCACCACGGCCACTCCCGCCCCGGCCGCGTCCACCAGCGCATCGACCAGCGACTGGTGAACCGACCCGTTGCCTGCGGCCGCCACGACCAGCCCCGCCACACCTGCCTGCGCCAAAGCATCCACCACCAACCGGCCGGGCTCCGCGTAACTAGCAATAATCTCCACCTGCGGCCACTTGCACGGCACGGCCCAGGCCCGGTCCGGCAACAGCCGGGGCGCACGGACAAATCGCACGAGGTCGTCCTGCACGAACCCGATCGGGCCAGCCAGCGGCGACACAAAAGCGTTGACCGCTGACGTATGTCCCTTCACCACATCCCGCCCGGCATGGATTTCCTGATTAATCACCAGTAGCACGCCCTTGCCCGCCGCCCCGGCGCTGGCAGCCACCCGTACCGCGTCCAGCAGGTTCAAGGGACCATCGGCCGACAGGGAGGTCGAAGGCCGCATCGCCGCCGTCAGCACCACCGGCACCGTGCCCACCCATGCCAGATGCAGCAGCATTGCCGTCTCCTCCAGCGTATCGGTGCCATGGGTAATCACAATGCCCGCCACATCGGCCTGCGCAGACCAGAACGCAACGCGTTCAACCAACCGGGCCCAGAGGACGAACGACATGTCCTTGCTATCCACCTGCGCCACCTGCTCCGCCTCGACGCGGGCCACGGCACCGAGCGCCGGCACAGCATCAAGCAGCGCCGTCACAGGCACCGTGGCCGCCTGGTACTTCGCGCTGCTGGCAGCACTGGATGAAGAACCGGCAATGGTGCCACCGGTAGCAAGCACGACGACACGAGGCAGGAGGGACATGGCGAGATAGAGATCGAAAGCCAGAAAGGTTAAGCAGCGAGCGAAAAATTAGGCTGCAAGTGCCGCGAATTGTAACGCCCAGGCTCACGCCGCACGGCGCGGTGAGCCTCGCCTGACGCACCTGTCGATGCGCAAACTCCCAAAATTCCGCTTGCACTTCACTCGATACTGTATAAAATCACAGCATACTGTTTAAACATACAGTGCTTTCCAACACGGCGACCATGGCGACCCTGACACCGCGACAGCAGCAGATTTTCGATCTGATTCGCAGCAGCCTCCAGCACACGGGCTTTCCGCCCACACGCGCCGAGATCGCCGCCAAGTTCGGCTTCTCATCGCCCAATGCTGCCGAGGAACACCTGAGGGCTCTGGCCCGCAAGGGCGTAATCGAACTCACCCCCGGCGCCTCGCGCGGCATCCGGCTCAAGGTTTCGCGCAGCGACTCAGAACTACCAGACCAATTCTCGCTGCCAATGGCCGGCGTGATGCAACTGACGCTGCCCCTGGTCGGGCG
>NZ_JBFTLX010000442.1:0-2784 GCF_056396665.1 Cupriavidus sp. 05T313
CGAACTGGGCGAGGACGGCCAGGTCGCCTTCAAGGCGGTCAATTCCTGCATCCAGTTCCTGCCCACGCTGGACGGCCGCGCCCTGATCACCGTGGAAGACCTGCGCCAGGCCGACGGCGCGCTGCACCCGGTACAGCAAGCGATGGTGGAGTGCCACGGCTCCCAGTGTGGCTTCTGCACCCCCGGCTTCGTGATGTCGCTGTGGGCGCTGTACCAGCAAAAGGCCGAAGACGCCGGCACCGGCCGCGCGCCGGCCCGCGAGACCATCTGCGACGCCCTCACAGGCAACCTGTGCCGCTGCACCGGCTACCGTCCCATCATCGAGGCCGGCCAGCGCATGATGGCGCTGCCGGCGCCGCAGGCCAGCAAGCTGGACCCGCGGCAGATCGCCGACACGCTGCGCTCGCTGCAACGCGAAGGCACGTTCCACTACAGCGCCGGCGGCCAGCACTTCTACGCGCCCCGCACGGCATCGGCTTTCGCCGCCATCAAGGCCGCGGAGCCGGGCGCGCGCATCCTGGCCGGCAGCACCGACGTGGGCCTGTGGGTGACCAAGCAGTTCCGGGAGCTCGGCAACCTGCTGTACGTGGGCCAGGTATCCGACCTCAACAGTATCGAGCAGGTGGACGGCGCCGTGGAAATCGGCGCGGCGGTCTCGCTGGAGCGCGCCTATGCGGCGCTCAATGCCACGCACCCCGAACTGGAAGAAATGTGGAAGCGTTTTGCCTCGCTGCCGATCCGCAACGCCGGCACGCTGGGGGGCAATATTGCCAACGGCTCGCCCATTGGCGACTCCATGCCCGCGCTGATCGCCCTTGGCACCGAAGTGGTGCTGCAGCGCGGCGAAGCGCGCCGCGCGCTGCCGCTGGAAGACCTCTACCTGGCCTACCAGAAGACCGCCATGGCCGAGGGCGAGTTCGTCGCGGCCCTGCGCGTGCCGCTCGCGGGGCCGGAGCACTTCCGTACCTACAAGCTGTCAAAACGCTTTGACGAGGACATTTCCGCTGTCTGTGCGGCCTTTGCGCTGACGCTGGAAAACGGCGTGATCCGTCATGCACGCGTGGCCTTCGGCGGCATGGCCGCCACGCCCAAGCGCGGCGCCCTGACGGAAGCCGCGCTGGTCGGCCAACCCTGGACCGAAACCACCGCCCGGGCCGCCATGAGCGCGCTGGCGCAGGACTTCACGCCGCTGACCGACATGCGCTCCACCGCCGCCTACCGCAGCCGTGGCGCCGCCAACCTGCTGTACCGCTTCTGGCTGGAAACGCGCGCCGACGCGCTGCCAGCCGCCGCCGTCAATGTCCGCGCCCCCGGCGCCGGCCAGATCGTCGCCACCGTCGCCACCGTCGCCACCGCATAAGGATAGATCGGCATGAACAAGCAAACCGAACCCTTCCTGCTCGACGCCGAGATCGAGGCCAAGGCCGCCGTCTCCACGCCACAAGTGGGCATTTCGCGCCCGCATGAATCGGCCCACCTGCACGTGGCCGGCACGGCCACTTATACCGACGACATTCCCGAGCTGGCCGGCACGCTGCACGCCGCGCTCGGCATGAGCACGCGCGCCCACGCCCGCATCAAGTCGATGTCGCTCGACAAGGTGCGCGCCGCGCCGGGCGTGGTGGCGGTGCTGACCGCCGAAGATATCCCCGCCGCCAACGAGTGCGGCCCGATCATCCATGACGACCCCATCCTGGCCAACGGCCTGGTGCAGTTCATCGGCCAGCCGATGTTCGTGGTGGTGGCCACCTCGCACGATGCCGCGCGCCGTGCCGCACGCCTGGGCAATGTCGAGTACGAGGACCTGGCGCCGGTGCTGTCGCCCGAGGCGGCGCACCAGGCCGGCAGCTATGTGCTGCCGCCGATGCACCTGACACGCGGCGAGCCGGCCAGCCATATCGCCGGTGCTGCGCACCGGGAGCAGGGCAGTATCCGCCTGGGCGGCCAGGAGCAGTTCTACCTGGAAGGCCAGATCGCCTACGCCGCGCCGAAGGAAAACGACGGCATGCACGTGTGGTGCTCGACCCAGCATCCCACCGAAATGCAGCATGCTGTCGCGCATATGCTGGGATGGCACGCGCACCAGGTGCTGGTGGAATGCCGGCGCATGGGCGGCGGCTTCGGTGGCAAGGAATCGCAATCGGCCATGTTCGCCTGCTGCGCCGCGCTGGCCGCGTGGAAGCTGCTGTGCCCGGTCAAGCTGCGTCCGGACCGCGACGACGACATGATGATCACCGGCAAGCGCCACGACTTCGTCTTCGATTTCGAAGTCGGCCACGATGCCGATGGCCGCATCGACGGCGTGTCGGTGGAGATGGTTTCGCGCGCCGGCTTCTCGGCCGACCTGTCCGGCCCGGTGATGACCCGCGCCATCTGCCACTTCGACAACGCCTACTGGCTGCCGAATGTGCAGATCGACGGCTACTGCGGCAAGACCAATACGCAGAGCAATACCGCCTTCCGCGGCTTCGGTGGCCCGCAAGGCGCCTTTGCCATCGAATACATCTTGGACAACGTGGCGCGCACCGTGGGCCGCGATGCGCTCGACGTGCGCCGCGCCAACCTGTACGGCAAGACCGAGCGCAATGTCACGCCTTACGGCCAGACCGTGGAAGACAACGTCATCCACGAACTGCTCGACGAACTGGAGGCCAGCAGCGCCTACCGCGAGCGCCGCGAGGCAACGCGCGCATTCAACGCCGGCAGCCCGGTACTGAAGAAGGGCATTGCCATCACCCCGGTGAAGTTCGGCATCTCSTTCAAYGTGGCSCACTTCAACCAGGC
>NZ_JBFTLX010000443.1:0-2784 GCF_056396665.1 Cupriavidus sp. 05T313
CCTGAGCGCATTCCCGTTTGTCGAGACTGTCGATTGGGCGGATACCGAAAGCTCGGCGCTGCGCCTCTACGAGGCGGGCAAGTACGAGGTCGTCATCGTCGATCTGCAATTGCGGCAAGGCAATGGCATCAATGTACTTCGTGCCATGCAGAAGACCCACGCATCTGGCATCCGCATCGTGTACACCAATCACGCCCAGGTGCCCACTTACCGGCGCCAGTGCACCGAGGCCGGGGCGGACTATTTTTTCGACAAGTCGCTCGAACTTGAGCAGGTGTTCCGCGTCATCGAGGAATACGCGCAGTCGGGCGATTGAATTGTTCGCGTTCTTGTCTTGGGAC
This sequence comes from Cupriavidus sp. 05T313, assembly GCF_056396665.1. Taxonomy (NCBI): domain Bacteria; kingdom Pseudomonadati; phylum Pseudomonadota; class Betaproteobacteria; order Burkholderiales; family Burkholderiaceae; genus Cupriavidus; species Cupriavidus sp. 05T313. The sequence goes on from NZ_JBFTLX010000443.1 coordinate 342, forward strand.
GGTGGCATTGGATGACGCATCAGATCAGTCCGGCAGTACCGGTAGTCCCTATCGCGGCCATGCCGCGTCAACCTAGAGCAAGGAGAAGATCATGAGAAAGCTGATGGCGCTGTGTGCCCTGGCGGTTGTCGTCCTGGTGACCGGTTGCAACACGATGGCCGGCGCCGGCAAGGATATCGAAAAGGGCGGCGAGAAGGTGCAAGGCGCCGCCGAGAGCACCAAGCAGAAAATGTAAGGCGCGAATCGCTGCGCCCGGACGGGCACGGCAAAGCAAAAGGGGCTCCGCGGGGCCCCTTTTTGCTTTGGCTGGTCGTATTACGGCCCAGTATCCTGGCCCTGCTGGCGCGGCGCCTCGCCGCCGGGCGTGGCCGTGGGTGTGCCGGCTGGCGTGCTTGCGGCCATGCTCGCCGGGGCGACCACCGGCGTATCCGGCGGCGCACTTTCAGGCTCATGATCGCCGAAATCGTCATCTTCCTCGCGCGGCGGCGCTACGATGGCATCGGTGAGCGGCACCTCGACCCGGATGGTCACGCCCGCGCCGGCCTCCGAGCGGATGTCCAGCGTGCCGCCCAGCGCAATCACGCGCTGCTCCATGCCCAGCAGGCCGTGGTGGCCAACGCTGCGCCGCGATTCGAAGTCCGCCGGCAGCCCGCGCCCGTTGTCGCTCACGGTCAGCAGAAGCACGCCGTCGGCGCAATCCAGCGTAATGGCCACGCGCCTGGCATCGGCATACTTGCTCGCGTTGGTCAGCGACTCCTGCACGATACGGTAAAGCGCGATGGCTGCGTCGTCGCGCAGCGGCGGCACCGCTTCGGCAAGCTGCACATCCGAGTCCCACTGGTTGCGCGCGGCGACCTCCTCCACCAACTGGCCGATGGCTTCCTTCAGGCCCAGGTTGAGCAGCACCGTGGGGCGCAGGTCTTCGATCAGGCGCCGCTTGATCTGGATGCCCTGGTCGACATGCAGCATCACGCGGGTGAGTTTTTCCGCCACGTCGGGATGGGATTCCTGTATGCGGCGGCGCACCCAGTGCATATCGAGCTTGGTGGCGGTCAGGATGGCGCCGAGTTCGTCGTGCAGCTCGCGCGCCAGCCGCGTCTTCTCGTCCTCGGTAACACGTTGCAGGTGAGAGGCCAGTGCCGATAGCTGGCGGGTGCGCGCGCGCACCATGCTGTCCAGACGCGCGCTTTCTTCTTCCAGCTCGCTGCGCGCGGCTTCCGATACCGCCATGCGCCGCGAATGCTGCAAGCCCACCACGATCAGCAGCACGATATTGATGGCGGTCAGCAGGCCAATGCCGTAACGCGACAGCGCGAGGTCGCGGTCGGCATACTCCAGGCTTTGCGACACCGATCCGGCTTCGCGCTGGAGCAGTGCCTCCAGCCCGCGCCGCGCGTTGTCCATGGTCTGCTTGCCGAAGTCGGTGCGCACCAGGTCCAGCGCCACTTCCACGTCGCGCTTGCCGTAGATCAGCGTCAGGTCCATCTCGGTCAGCTTGCGGTTGACGGCGGTAGACGCCTGCGTGAACAGCTGGAGCGCTTCCGCGTCGTCCGCGTAGCGGTTGCGCAGTGCGCTCATCAGCGCATTGATGCGGGGCAATGCCTGGTAATAGGGTTGCAGGTAGCTCTCCTTGCCTGTCAGCAGGAAGCCGCGCTGGCCCGCCTCGGCATTGACCAGCTCGCCAAGCAGTGCGGTGATCTGGCCCTGCACCTGCTGCGACTGGATCACCTGCGTATATCCCTGTCGCAAGCGGATGTTGCCCGCCTCGGAGGCGATCAGCACCACTACGGTAAGCACGATGCCGCCCGCTAGCAGCAAAGTGGAGCGCAACATTGACTGCTTGAACATTGTCGTTTCCCGAAAACGGGTGCCTGGCCGGTGGGCGTTCCCGCGCCGCGTGGCGCGGGGCGAGGTCCGGGCCAGGCATGCACCCTGTCGGCGTCGATGGAAGCACATCGACGGCCCCCGGTCAACCTGCAGTGCGCGGCCGCTGCGCGCGAGGCCGCGCCAATCCGGATCCTGTAGGAATTGGCTGACAAGGGAATCGGTGCGCCATCGGTGTCTGCGCGGCGAGGCGGTTTCTACCATGTAGCCATGACCTTGCGCGGTCTCGCGCAAGCCAGCGAGGGAAGAGGGAGAACGTCAATGCTGAAATGGGCGCTTATTTTCGCTGTGGTTTCCGTGGTCGCCGGCCTGCTTGGATTTACAGGTATCGCTGCCGGCGCCGCCGGCATTGCCAAGATCCTGTTCTTCATCTTCCTGGTGCTGTTCGTACTGTTCCTTGTCCTGGGCGTGACCGTGTTCAAAGCGGTGAAATAGCCAGGCGCCAGGTGCTGCCACTTGCCAGGCCCGCGCCGCGTGGCGCGGTAGCGCAATTCACTTAGGGAGCCATCACCATGTTGCACTACGCAGTCGTGTTCTTTGTCATCGCCCTGATTGCCGC
>NZ_JBFTLX010000444.1:0-2675 GCF_056396665.1 Cupriavidus sp. 05T313
GCCGTGCGGAGCGCCCCCAAGGGCGGTCCGCACCCCAGCGCGACGCGAAGCGAGCCGTCAAGGTGTACCAGGCCGTATGGGGCGCCTCGTCGGCAGGCAAAAAGAGCGGAAAAGAGGGACCCATGTTTGAGTATCGCCTTAAGGCGATGCGAGTTTGGGTCCCGGCCGCTCTTTTTGTCTGCCGACGAGGGGGGGTCGCCCCATCCGGCGCGCCTTCTTTGCCTACTTTCTTGGAAAGACAAGAAAGTAGGTCGCCGCCCCGCAGGGGTGGTGAAACCGCCTTTGACTTTAGGGCTTTTAGGCTTTTAGGCTTTAAGTCTTTGACGCCAAGCCCCCCACCTCAATTCCCCGCATCCTCCCCCAACATCTGCGCCACCGACCCCGCCGTCCCCGCCGCACGCTCACCCAGCAACTGATGCAACGTAGTGAGCAGCTCATCCTCGTTATACGGCTTGCCCAGGTAGACATTGACACCGATCTCCGCAGCATAGCGGCGATGCTTCTCCGCCGTGCGCGAGGTAATCATCACCAGCGGCATATGCGCGGTACGGCTATCCGCCCGCACATTGCGAGTCAGGTCGAAGCCATCCATATGCGGCATCTCGATATCGACCAACATGGCATCCGGCATCATCTCCTGCAACTGCCGCAACGCATCCACGCCGTCCCGCGCGAGCGCCACCTGATAACCCGCGCGTGTCAGCAAGCGATGCGTGACCTTGCGCACGGTCAGCGAATCGTCCACCACCATGACGGTAGGCTGCGTGCCCAGGCCCTGCACCGGCGCGGCTTCGCCGTGTGAGAGTTCAGCCACCGCGCCCAGCAGCGCCGGTTGCGCCAGTTGCGCCGGTTGTTGCGCCAGGTAGGTGAGATCGGCGATCCGCGGACGCGCCGCCTCGCCGCGTTCGCGCACGAAGCGCTGCGCCAGCACCACCGGGTTGTAGATCAGCACGATCTCGCCATCGCCCAGCGTGGTCGCGCCGGCAATGCCTTCCAGGCGCGCCAGGTGCGGGCCGATGTGCTTGACCACCACTTCGCGGTTGCCGATCACTTCGTCCACGTGCACGGCGATGCGTTCGGCGCCGCTGCGCACCACCACCACCGGCGAATACTTCTTGCCCGCGGCAATCGCGGGCGTTTCCTCCAGCAACGTCCCGAGGTAATGGAACGGCACCGCGCCGCCGGGCACGTCGAGGCTGCCCTGGTTGTAGGCTTCGAGCAGCCCTTGCGAGCGCAATTGCTGGACCTGGTCGATCATGCCGCTCGGGATGGCGAACGGCCGGCCGCCCAGCGTGACCAGCAGCACCTGCGTGATGGCGGTTGTCAGCGGCAGGTGCACGGTAAAGCGGGTGCCTTGTCCGGATTGCGTGGCCAGCGCGATGCGCCCGCCCAGCGTCACGGTCTCGGCGCGCACCACGTCCATGCCGACGCCGCGCCCGGCAAGTTCCGAGACGCTATCGGCCGTGCTGAAGCCGGGGGCGAAGATCAGTTCCGTGAGCCGCGCATCGCCCGCATCGTCGTCCGGGGACAGCAGCTCTCGCTCGATGGCCCGCGCACGGATGCGGGCGAGGTCAAGGCCGCCGCCATCGTCGACGAAATGCAGCACCACCTCGTTGCCTTCCTGCTGCACTTCCAGCGTCAGCGCGCCGGCGGCCGGCTTGCCCGCGGCGCGGCGGACCTCGGCCGCCTCGATGCCATGCACCACCGCATTGCGGATCAGGTGTTCGATCGGGCCGGCCATGCGGTCCAGCACCGAGCGGTCGACTTCCACGGTGCCGCCCTTGATCAGCAGGCGCACGTCCTTGCCGGTCTCGCTGGAGGCCTGCCGCGCCACGCGGTACAGGCGTTCGGCCAGCGCGTCGAACTGCACCATGCGCGCCTGCATCAGGCTGCGCTGCAAGCCGCGCGTGAGGCGGGCCTGCGCATCGAGGTCGCCAGTGGCGCGGTCAAAGCCCCGCTGCAGGTTCTGCTCGACGGTTGCCACGTCGTTGACCGACTCGGCCATCATCCGCGTCAGTTCCTGGAAGCGCGTGAAGCGGTCGAACTCGAGCGGATCGAATTCCTGCTTGTGCTGGGCGTCGGCGATGCGCGAGGCCATCTGCGACTCCGCCTGGATCTCGATCTCGCGCAACTGGCCGCGCAAGCGCGCCACGTTGTCGTTGAGTTCGCCCAGGTAGCTGCGCATCGCATCCAGTTCGCTTTCCAGCCGCGCGCGCGTTGCGCCGACTTCGCCGGCGTCGGTGATCAGCGTATCCAGCGTGCGGGCCTGGACTCGCACCAGCGCGCGCTGGCGTTCGCCGGCGTCCGCTGCCGGCGCCAGCGCGTCGCCCGGCGCAGGCACCACGGGGCGCACGGGCCCGGCTTGCAGCCAGGGCTGTACGGCGGAACGCGCCAACGGCGCCGGGCTGCCCTCGCCACCACCTTGCGGGGCATCCTGTGGTGCATCTTGGGCGGGTACCGGCGTGCCGGCCATGTCCGCCGGGGCCCGCGCCGCCGGCGCGCTGTTCAGCCCGGTCAGGGCGTTGATCAGGTCGGCATCGTCCACCGGCAGCAGGCGGCCAGCCTGCAGCGCCTCGCTATGCGCGAGGATGCGGTCGTACCAGGCATACAGGCGCACGAACAAGACCGGCCCGACGCGATCCGCGCGCACGGCGGCGTCGAGCAGGGTCTCCATC
>NZ_JBFTLX010000445.1:0-2614 GCF_056396665.1 Cupriavidus sp. 05T313
AGAGGAGATCATGACCCTTCTCCGCGATCAGGACGTAGGAACTTACCTTCTAGCCAGCCAGATCGCGCAACGGGAGATCTATCGACAGATCTTCGCACTTGGCACCACAGCTCACGAGTGCAAGCGCTATATGCGCGGCGTCAAGGAGGCTAGGGCAGAGATTGAAGGCCTCGCCTTAGAACTCTCGCAGTACATCGCTCAATCTCGCGAAAAAAAGGTTGTAAATGAATAAGGAAAATAATCAAAAGAAGGCGAAGCCCGCTGGCAACCTGTCGCTCGCTGCTGGCCTCCTGAAGGGCTTGAACAACGAACGGGCCGCCTTGGACCAGCGCGCTCAACCAGAGGAGAAAGCGCAAACGCCTCTAAGCCCGCGACCTTCCGCAGCAGCCGAGCCAATAGCCGCCATTGCGATCCCCGTGTCCCCGGCGACAGCCAATGGCAATCGCTTTCCTATCCTCATTGCAGATTGCATCTCGAATCCATACAACCCGCGTGAGTTCTATCCTGAATCCAAGGTCCAAGAACTTGCCCTGACACTGCAGCGTGATGGACAGATTGAGGCGATCAAGGTCACCCAATTGCCGCAATACCCGGGCAAGTACGTTCTAATCGACGGGGAACGACGTCTTCGAGCAAAGCGCTCTTTGGGAGAGAAGTTCATTGATGCTGAGTTGCGATCAGACACAACGCCTACCGAACTCTATTCAATCGCCTATCGAGCGAACAATGACCACGAGCGCCAAACCATCTTTGATGATGCAATTGCTTGGCGGCGCGTGCTCGAGGAAAAGGTCTTCGTGGAACAAAACGCGCTAGCGGAGAGAGTCGGTCGGGATAAGGCGTATGTCAGCAAGGTACTGTCGCTGAACGCATTGCCGCGGCCGATACTTGAGCGCATGGCGGAGTTTGCAGATAGGGTAGGGCTCCAGGCCGCCTATTTCATCAAACTGATTTTTGACAAAGCTGGCGAAGAACAAGCGACGCGAAATCTATCTGCCGTAATTGATGGTAAGCGAACCGTAAGACAACTCGAGCTCGCCGTGAGGGATCTTACGACGCCAAGCTCATCCGGCAAGAAGGAGCGAGCCCGCTATCACCAACGATATGACTTCAAAACCGACGGCCAATCTTTTGGTCAATTGAAAACGTTTCCTGATGGGCGAATCAATCTTGAACTCGTAGAGATTCCTGCCACCCAACAGGAGGCGCTTGCCGATAAGCTAAAGGAAATCGTCGAGTCCTTCACCAACGCAAAGCCATCGGCTTCTACTTCAGTCTAGGCTGAGAGTGGCGTCAGTGGACTCCCGCCGGATTGCAACCTGTAGGGCATGTGAACGACAGGTGAACACGCAGCACGCTTATGTCCGGCGCGTTGATGCGAGTTGCCCTAATCCACGTTGGATGGCGCAATTGGAAGGGGCAACGCCGAGCATCTGCCGAGGCGGGGCAGGGGTACGCATGGGCAGCATCAAAGTGCACATTGACGATACAGAATGCTGTTGACGCCGTAGCGCGGGTCCACCTTGAGAAGGTAGCAGCTTACGCCAAACCACCGAAGGGTGTTCGGGTAGCGCATCGTCGGGTGCGATCCAGTCAGGCTTCCCGGCCTCGACATCGGCGAATTTGGCCGCTCTGCCTCTCCTGGCCGCGTACAGCGCGACGCGGATCGGCCCGATGTGCTTGCTCATCGGGTGCGGGTGCGGGCGCTTGATCGACCGCACCGCGACGTCAGCGTCGCGCCGGGTCAGGCTGGCCAGTTCATTACCTGTATGGAGTTCGTAGCTCAGTGCCGCTTCCAGCGCCACCCCCATCTGCTCGGCGGAACGCTATCAGGGATAGGTGACGCACGTCATATTGGCACGGGGGGCGGCGTGCTCGGCCAACTGAGTAACCAGCTCCGTTGCGAGATGGCCCGCACGCGTTCCCTCGAACGAGAGACGCTAGCCCTGAAGCCTTCTGATAACGACAAGCTGAAACTGCGCGATTTCCTCGTGGACCCGCCGCCATCGGAGGCCATTACCCCAAACACACCACAGCCCGGCACAGTAAATTCGCGGTTTCTATCTCTGATAATCTCCGTTATCACATATCAGACCAAGCCGGAGAGACCCATGATTGAACTGCCGACCGCCATCCCCGATGTCGACGTGCTGCTCGCGCTCGAGCCGGAGGAGCTGGCCGCCAAGGTACTTTTCCTGCTGCGAAAACGGCAGGAGGCCATGTTCAACCTGGGCAACCTGCGGATGGAGCTGGGCATGACTGGTCATACCCAGTATCCGCGCCACCGGCTGGATGAAGTCGACCTTGCGCTGGCCGAGGCGTTTGCGTGGCTCGAAGCGCAGGGGCTGCTAGTTCCCGCCGAGGGCATGAACGGGAACAATGGTTTCCGGCATCTGAGCCGGCGTGCGCAACGCTTCGAGAACGAAGCGGCGTTCACCGACTACCAGACTGCCCGGCTGCTGCCGAAGGAACTGCTGCACCCGGCGATCGCCACGACGGTCTGGCTGTCGTTCATGCGCGGCGCCTACGAGACCGCAGCGTTCGAGGCAATGCGGGAGGTAGAGATTGCTGTGCGAAAGGCCGCAAGCTACGGCGACTCCGCGCACGGCATGCC
>NZ_JBFTLX010000446.1:0-2572 GCF_056396665.1 Cupriavidus sp. 05T313
CTTGTCCACCAGGCGGCGCAGGTGGTCCACCGTCTCCTGGACGTCGTAGGGGCGGTCCTCGATGGCTGCCATCACGAGGTCGCGGGCGGCGAACAGGGCCGCACGGGTGACGTCCTCATGCCAGGCCCGCACGATCACCTTGTAGACACCGCGGATCGGGGTCTCGCGCGCCTTGCCGAAGCCGCCGGGCATGCCGGCGAGGTTTTGCAGCTCAAGCGTGACATGTTCCAGGATGTGGCCAGGCCACGTGCCTTCCTTGAGCCGCTGCAGGAAGCCGCCGCGCTCGCCGATACTGCAGCGATGCTCGATCAGCGAGGGCAGCCATGCCGACAGGCGCTCGTAGAACCCCGGAATCGTGTTGGAGGGAAAATCCTCCAGTTCCCCGATATCGACCCACGCCTCCAGCACAGGCCGATATGTCCACATATTCGGGCCGCGCAGCGACATGACATCGAAAATCTCAATGTCCTTCTTTTTCATTGATTTAGCTTGAGGCAGTGGGCGAGTGCCCGAGAAATAGAAGCCTAACCTTTCAGTAACGTTACAACGGTCAGCCGGTTGACTTTCTTGATTAAAAAGCGATTGTGCAGTGCATCAGGGACGCCCGTGTGTTTGGCCTTATGTATACTGCGGGCAAATCGGCGGGCCGCCATGGTGCGCCCGCCTTAAATTGTTTCAAGTTATGTCCATAGCCCAGGGACGCAGCATGCCGTACCAACGATGACCCAACCTTCCTTGCCCGTGATTGACAGCGACGCCCCGAACGAGCCGTGGCGTAACGAAATCGGCACCCGCCTGCAACCCGGCGAGGCCGTCCTGGCCTGGCTGGAAGTCGACCTAGACGCAAAGCTGCATTTTACCCAAGGCTGGGTACTTGTGACGGATCGTCGCTTGCTGGCGCGCATGCCGGGGCAAAAAGACTGGCAGGAATGGACGATCCAGCCCGGATTATCGCTGCATCACGCCGATCACGCCGGGGTTGGCACGCTTGAACTGCACGACAGTGGGCGATTACTGGCCACCTGGCGCTACACGCTCGGCCACAACCCGGCCGCGCTGCGCCTGATCGACCAGTTCCACGCGCAGTGCGACCTGTCCGGCTCGGGCCGGGGAGGGCTGGCCGAGGCCGATGTGGAGGCGGTCTGCCCGACCTGCAAGGCACCCCTGCCGCCGGACGACGACCAATGTCCGCAATGTAGCCGCGATCTGGAGACCCCGCCRTCSACCTGGGCGCTGCTGCGCCTGTGGCGCTTTGCCAGGCCGTACCGGTTCCAGTTGCTGGCCGGCTTCCTGCTGACCCTGCTGTCCACCGCCGCCACGCTGGTGCCGCCGTACCTGACCATGCCGTTGATGGACAACGTGCTGATCCCGTACCAGAACGGCCTGCCTATCGACTACAGCCGGGTCAAGCTGTACCTGGCCGGCCTGCTGGGCGCGGCGCTGGTGGCATGGAGCCTGGGCTGGGCGCGGACGTACCTGCTGGCGCGGGTGTCCGAGCGCATCGGCGCCGACCTGCGCACGACCACCTACGAACACTTGCTGCGCTTGTCGCTGGAGTACTTCGGCGGCAAGCGCACCGGCGACCTGATGGCCCGCATCGGCTCGGAAAGCGACCGCATCTGCGTGTTCCTGTCGCTGCACCTGCTGGATTTTGCCACCGATGTGCTGATGATCGTCATGACGGCGGCCATCCTGATCTCCATCAACCCGTGGCTGGCATTGGTCACCCTGGTGCCGCTGCCGTTCATCGCGTGGATGATCCATCTGGTGCGCGATCGTTTGCGCCACGGCTTCGAGAAGATCGACCGGATCTGGTCGGAGATCACCAACGTGCTGGCCGATACCATTCCCGGCATCCGCGTGGTCAAGGCCTTTGCCCAGGAGAAGCGCGAGGTTGAGCGTTTCCGCGAGGCCAACCGGCACAACCTGGCGATCAACGACCGCGTCAACGCCGTGTGGTCRCTGTTCACCCCGACCGTCACGCTGCTGACCGAGATCGGCCTGCTGGTGGTGTGGATCTTCGGCATCTGGCAGGTTTCGCACAACGCGATCACGGTCGGCGTGCTGGTGGCCTTCCTTACCTATATCAGCCGCTTCTACACCCGGCTGGATTCGATGAGCCGCATCGTCTCGGTCACGCAAAAGGCCGCCGCCGGTGCCAAGCGCATCTTCGATATCCTCGACCACGTATCGAGCGTGCCGGAGCCCGTGCGGCCGGCGCACCTGGAGCGCGTCGAAGGCGCCATCGAACTGCGCGACCTGGGTTTCCGCTACGGCAATCGCGCCGTGATCCGAGGGCTTAACCTGTCGATCAAGCCGGGCGAGATGATCGGCCTGGTGGGGCACAGCGGCTCCGGCAAGAGCACGCTGGTCAACCTGATCTGCCGCTTCTACGACGTCTCCGAAGGCGCAATCCGACTCGATGGCGTCGATATCCGTTCGCTGCCGGTGTCGGAATTCCGCAGCCATATCGGGCTGGTGCTGCAGGAGCCGTTCCTGTTCTTCGGCACGATTGCCGAGAACATTGCCTATGGCAAGCCGGGCGCCAGCCGCGAGGAGATCATCGCCGCCG
>NZ_JBFTLX010000447.1:0-2560 GCF_056396665.1 Cupriavidus sp. 05T313
CTCCTTGGGAGCGATTCTCCTTGGGAGCGGTTGGGACTTGGGTTCGGTTGGTTCGAGCATTGTTTCTGCGCTCGGGAGGTACAAACGCATGRAGTGTGCCAAGGCGGGCCAGGTCAGCGTGAATCGCCCGCAAACGCAGGCGGGACGTGGGAAGAAATCTTTCGAGGCGGGGAAAATGGCGCCAGCGCACGGTGCGCGGTGGCTTTGGTCTGGCGGGCAAAAACCAACACAACAGACACCGGGTGTCTGCAATTACGCGACACGCCAGGCCCGCACATCGGAGCGCGGGACGCCGAGCGTCGGGCCCACGCGGCCACGCAGGCGCGTCAGGAGCAGGGCAAGCGTCAAAGCGATGCGCTCGCGCGGCAGTTGCAGGAGTTGCGTATCCAGTTCTCGACAGAGCCGGAAGCCCGGCGCCCGCGCCTAGGCGTGGCGCCTTGACCTCAGCAACTGGTTACTGGCCGGACGGGCCGGGCGCGGCTTTCTTTTACCCTCTAGCCGTCCTGGGCCGCGATTTTGGCCACGCTCCTTCGTGCTTCGTCCGCGGCGATGGCCACACGATTGCGCCCAGACGCCTTCGCCTCGTATAGCGCTTCGTCGCTTGCATTGAAGAAGACCCGCAGGCTAGCGAAACGCGCGCGGTCCTCTGCGATAGCCACACCGATGCTGACTGTAAGCACCTGGTTGGCGCTCCCCAAATTTGGGATCGCCAGGCTCTCGACTGCCGAGCGAATTTTCTCGGCCACGGCGATGGTGCCTTGCATGCCGGTGTTGGGCAACAGCACGGCGAATTCCTCGCCGCCGTAGCGGGCGGCATAGTCGCCAGGCCTGCGGATACTGTCGGCTATGCAGCGGGCAACCGCAGCCAGCGCATCGTCGCCGCCCGCGTGCCCGTAGTGGTCGTTGAAGTTCTTGAAATGATCGACATCGATCATGAGCAAGGACAAGGGCTGCTGGTTGYGCCATGCTCGGCGCCATTCAATGTCGGCGGCTTCATCCAGGGCGCGCCGGCTGCCGATACCCGTCAGGCCGTCCGTATTGACCATGAGCCGCAGGTGTTTTTCCATCGCCAGCCTGCGCCTGAACTGCCGGGAAATCAGCACCGAGAGCGCGATGAGCATGGCGTCGAGGGCAAGGATAAGCCCGCCGAACAGCCACGCCCTTTTGCGCCATTCCGCATAAACGTAGTCGGTCGACAGGCCAACGACAACCACGAGCGGGAAACCGGTAACGTGGTGGAAGTTATATAGACGTTCAGTGCCATCCAGTGCGGCAGTGCCGACATAGGATCCTTGCGAAGCTTGAGTAAGCGGAGCGAAGGACGGGCTGCTGGCAATGCTCCGCCCGATGGTGCTTGGCTCATACGGGCGCCGCATGAGAACGATGCCATCGTCCCGCAGCAGCGTGATGGTGCCCCCCGGGCCAAGCTTCGTCCCTTCGAACAGCCTCCTGAAGTAGTGGGTACGCAGCGTGCCGACGACGATGCCGGCAAAGCTGCCGTCTGCGTGCGACAACCTTCGGCTAAGGCCGATCGACTGGCCACCGTCCGTCAGGCGAGGCTGGAACGGCTGGCTGACATACAGTCCGGCAGTGGCCGAATCGCGATGCACCTTGAAGTAATCGCGGTCAGAAAGATTGACGGGACGGGGAGGGATCGAGCGGGAGTCGAGCACAAGGTGGCCTTGCTCGTCCGTCACCAGCAGGGAGCCCATGTCCGTTGCGGTTGTGGAACGGTCAAACAACACTAGCTGGCGGATGGCGGGAGGCAACCGGAGAATCTCGGGATCTTTGACGCCGTCGATTACGGAGTGCATCGACAGCTCATAGATTTCCAGATTGCGGGCGATATCGTGCTCCAGGATCAGCGAGAGATTGGCGGCCCCTTCCTGTGCGCGGGCATACGCGTCCTGGCGCATTTCATGGAGCGCACCGGCCCCTACGGCGGCAATGGCAACAGCAAGCACAAAGCTGCTGGCCACGAAAAGATTGAGGGATTTAAAGTTCACTTTTTGGCGCGGGCCAAGGTTATCCGGTTGCATGCTCGGGGTTGTCACTCCGCCCAGGCGCGAGCGCGCCGATTGTACTCGCTCAAATACGCGTGCCCGGCATCTGTCCTCCTTGGTCATGTCAAGGGCCGGCGAAAGCCTCTACGGTCTGGTGCGCAAGGGAATGCTCAGTGCGTCAGGATTCTAGAGACTCCCGAACTGCTTGATCGATTGTCCATCCACATGGCACGGACAAGAGCCAACGTGGACGAAGAGATGGAGTTGTAGGGAGCAGTACATTTACGGGCCTAGGCGGCTGTTGGTGGATGCATCAGAGCCAATTAGGTGATGTCTTACGGCCTGACTGTCGGCGTCAGGCAAGGCAGGAGGTATTGCCCGGCAGCCTCGTAGCTACGATTTAACATAATGATAATTATGAGTGCTGTTGGTATGTTCTGAAGTGTTGCGTGTGGGACGGCACGGAGACTTCAGATACCGCAACGGAAAAGTGCTTTTATGGTATCTTTCGCCGTTGCGTTTTTGTTGTGGGTTTAGGTTTTATGTTCGTTCAGGTC
>NZ_JBFTLX010000448.1:0-2521 GCF_056396665.1 Cupriavidus sp. 05T313
ATGCCGCTCAGCGAGCCTCGTCTTCCCAGTCCACCCAATCCACCGGATAAGTCGCGAGATATTTACTGACGGCCGCACCGAGCGTCGGAAAGAACGCCGCTTCGCCAAACCGCGCGAAAAGCCCGAATCGCTTCAGCTTGTCCTTGACGGGGTCCTTCATCTCGGCCACGCAGAACTTGATGCCAGCCGCGTGCAAGGCTTCGTCCAACTCGGCAAGCATGTCGGYGGAGGTCACGTCCACGCTGGTGACTGGCTCCGCCGAAACAACCAGCCAGCGCACCGGCGTGGGCGATGCGGCCACCGCATCCAGCGCCCGGTCATGGAACAATTCCGCGTTGGCAAAAAACAGGGGCGCATCCCAGCGAAACAGGACCAGGCCGGGGATGAGCCGTGCTTCGGGATAGCGCTTGATGTCATGGTAGCCCTTGACGCCATCGGCGCGCCCCAGAACCGCGGAGTATGGGCGCCAGCCATCCCAGAGAAATTCGATGACGGCAACTACGATGGCCAGGCCGATGCCTTCAATCGCGCCCAGCACAACCACTCCCACTGTACAGACGATCGATAGCCAGCATTCCCAGCGCTGGATGCGATAGATTCGCCGCAGGTCGGTGATCTCGATCAGCCCGATGGCCGATGCGATCACGACCGCGGCGAGTGCGCTGGTGGGCAAATGCCGCAGCAGATCCGGCGCCACCAGCAGCAGCAAGGAAACAGCGAGCGCACCGACTACGCCGGACAGTTGGGTTCTGGCGCCCGCGGCCTCGGCCACGGGAGTACGCGACGAACTACTGCTGATGGGGAAGCCCTGAAAAAACCCCGCAGCCAGATTGGCGAGGCCGAGTCCCACCATCTCCTGGTTCGGGTCGACATAGGTGCGAGTCCGCGCCGCATAGACACGAGAGAGCACGCTGGTGTCCGCGAACGAGACAAGGGCAACGGCAAAGCCGCCGATCAGAACGGGGACGATATCGGCGGTGGTGATCCAGGGGATGGCGAGCGCTGGCAGGCCTTGTGGCAGCGGACCGAGGACCGCCACCCCGCCGCGCGCTGCGAGGTCCAGCGTGCCAACGGCGATGGTTGCGCCAACCACCGCGATCAGGATGCCCGGCAAGCGCTTGCTGCCCTTGAGCAGCAGGATCACCGCCAGGGTGGATGCGCCCACCGTGAACGTGGTCCAGTTGGTCTTTCCATCAATCACCGCTGTGGCGATGGCCCATAGATTTCTCAGCGGTCCTTCGCCTTGGATTGAAAAACCGAAAAGCTTGGGCAATTGGCTGATCAATACCGTCAGCGCGATCCCGTTCATGTAGCCATAGCGAATCGGCTTGGAAAGAAGCTCGGTGATGAAGCCCAGGCGGGCTATGCCGGCCAGGATACACATCGTCCCCGACACGACCGCCATCATGCCCGCAAGGGCGACCGCGCGATTCGCGTCGCCCCCGGACAGTGGCAGGATGACAGCGAGGATGACGGCGGCCAGCGACGAATCCGGCCCCAGCACCAGAATTCGGCTGGGTCCGAACAACGCGTAGACGAGCAGCGGAACGATAGTCGCGTAGAGGCCATGGATACCGGGCAAACCCGACGCCACCGCATAGGCGATGCCGACAGGTACCAGCATCGTGGTCAGCACAAGCCCTGCCACGATGTCGTGCCGCAGCCACGCCACGTGATATTCGCGAAGCGTGCGCAATCCCGGCACCCACCAGCCCCAGGCGGTCTGATCGGCGCCCTTCGTCCGGCGCGCAATACGGCCCGGTTCGGGGAGCGGGGACGATGAATCCGGCTTGCTCATAAGGCGGTGGCCGCTCAATGGACAACGCAGAGTAGGGTCGGGACTTCGCGCCCCGGGATAACGGTGCTTGCGGCCTCCACCGGCCCATCAGATAGGGTTGCTTACCGGGAGCGCCTCCAAGACCTCATTGAGACCGGGCATGTTCACTTGGAGACGACGAACTCGTGCTGCGAATAAGAGGGGGTACATGGGCATCAGCGGCGCGACATTCTGCAAATTCTGGCGCATGGACCCGGTGGCCTGGCGTCGCCCGGTGGCAAGTCCGCCAGGCTGCGGAAACCCCGTCGCGCAGTGACTGGCAAGCTGGCGGCACGTTGCGCCGGGATAGGCCGTTGCCGCGCAACGCGATCCCGATAACGGCGGTGAATTCACGAATGCTCCGGGCAAGTGGCAATATGACGCGTCAATATTGTTTTCTCGTGCCCGGGAAGGCCGTCACTCGTGACGCCAAAGACGAATGGCTCCCTGGCGCCGGTCCTCGCTAACGGCTGAACGCAGGAACGGGCAGCCCTACCGGGTAGCCAGTCATTTCTGCCCGGCTGCGGCGTGCGCGGCAGCGATTGCCGCGTCACGCTCTTTTTTCGCAGCCGCCTTCTGCTCGTCGAAAACCTTTTGCGCTTCGGCGACCTTGCGCTTGTACTCCTTCTTGGCGGCGGCCTCTTCCTGCCGCATCTTCACGATTGCATCATTATGACTTTGCCCCCCCGCGCCGGAAGCTGTCTG
>NZ_JBFTLX010000449.1:0-2510 GCF_056396665.1 Cupriavidus sp. 05T313
GGCCGGCACCAGCGCGGCAGCGCGCGCTGCCGGGTCCACGGTTTCCACCGTCATGCCTTCCTTGAGCCGGTCCGCGCCGTCGATCACCACGCGCTGGCCGGGCTGCACGCCCTTGGTCACGACGGTACGCTCGCCGTCCGACGGCCCCAGCGTGACCACCTGGACCTTGACCTTGCTGCTCTCGTCCACCACATACACGAAGGTACCTTGCTGGCCGCGCTGGATGGCCGCCACCGGTACCACGGTGGCATCCTCGATGGTGTCCACGCGCGTGCGCATGTTGACGAACTGGTTAGGGAACAGCAGGCCGTCGGTATTCTGGAAGATCGCCTTGAGCTTGACCGTGCCGGTGGTGGTGTCGATCTGGTTGTCGGTGGTCAGCAGTGTGCCCTCGGCCAGGCGGTTGCGCGCCTGGCGGTCCCAGGCCTGGACCGGAATGGTCTCGCCGGCATGCAGGCGCTTGAGTACCGAAGGCAGGTTGTCTTCGGGGATGGTGTAGAGCACGGCGATCGGCTGGATCTGGGTGATCAGGGCGATGCCGTTGGTGTCGCTGGTGCTGACGATATTGCCCGGATCGACCTGCCGCAGGCCGATGCGGCCCGAAGCCGGCGCCACGATGCGGGTGTAGCCCAGTTGCAGGYGGGCGCTGTCCACGTTGGCCTGGTCGGTCTTGACCACGCCTTCGTACTGGCGCACCAGCGCGTCCTGGGTGTCGACCTGCTGGCTGGAGATCGAGTCCTGTCCAAGCAGGGTGCGGTAGCGCTTCTGGTCCAGGCGGGCGTTTTCCAGCAGGGCGCGGTCGCGCGCCAGCGTGCCCACGGCCTGGTCCAGCGTGGCCTGGAACGGGCGCGGGTCGATCTCCGCAAGCACATCGCCGGCCTTGACCATCTGGCCCTCCTTGAACAGCACCTTGAGCAGCGGACCCGACACCTGGGCCCGCACGGTCACATTGGCCACCGGCGTGACGTTGCCCAGGCCGTTGAGGATGACATCCATATTGCGTTGGGCCACGGTGCTGACCACCACCGGCGAGCGTTGGCCACCGGGGCCACCGGGGCCACCAGGACCGCCGCGGCCGCCCGGGCCACCGGGACCACCGGCTGCGCCGGGCGCGCCAGGGGCGCTGGCGGCGGGGGTACGGTGCTGGTACCAGTACCAGCCGCCGCCGGCCAGTAGCAGGATCAGCGCGGCGGCGATCAGTTTGCGGCGGCGTGAGGCAGCCTTGGGCGGCGGTGGCAGCTTAGCCTGTTGATGTTCTTCGGGTTTGGCCATGACCGGATCCTGGGAGCGACGCGAAAAAGAGAGCGCGTTCGAACAAATTCGGAGTAAGAGAGGCAGCAGTATGCCGTAATGCCATCGGCACGTGCCGCAGGCAGCACGCGGCTTGTAGTGGCCGGGCGGCATCGGGGCGGGTCCGTTTAGTCCGGCGACCGCCGGCAACGGCAAACATAAGCGAAGCATAATGCGCCTTGATGCTCCTCGTGTTTCAACGCCGGCATCCATTCTTACAGACCATTACCAGCGGCTCGGGTGTAATGCCCTGAAACAATTCGCCCGGATTGCCGCGCCCAGCCTAGCTATCATCTGCCTATGCGAGTCAATCAGCCTACCCAGATCCTGGTCGTCGACGACGATCCCGAACTCCGCGACCTGCTGCGCGAGTATTTAAGCCAGCAGGGTTTCGCCGTGTCCGTGCTGCACGATGGCGAAGGTTTGCAGGCGCGCCTGGAGCGCGAGCGGCCGGCCCTGATCGTGCTCGACCTGATGATGCCGAAGGTGGACGGCCTGACAGCGCTGCGCAACCTGCGTGCCAAGAACGACGATATTCCCGTGATCCTGCTGACCGCGCGCAGCGACGAGATCGACCGCATCGTCGGGCTGGAGATCGGCGCCGACGATTATCTCGGCAAGCCGTTTTCGCCGCGCGAACTGCTGGCGCGCATCAATGCCGTGCTGCGCCGCAAGCTGGCGCGCCCGGCCGCCGCGCCGGAAGACCGCGAGGGCATCGCCTTCGGGCCCTTCCGCGTCAACTTTCGCCAGCGCGCGCTGGCGCGCGCCGGCGAGCAGATGGCGATCAGCGATACCGAGTTCGCGCTGCTCAAGTTGCTGCTGATGCATCCGCTGGAGGTGCTGTCGCGCGAGYGCATCGTGGAACTGATGTACGGCACCGCCAGCGGCATCAGCGATCGCGGCATCGACGTGCAGATCTGGCGTCTGCGCCGCCTGCTCGACGAGGACGCCCAGCGTCCCCGCTACATCCAGACCGTGCGGGGGCGAGGCTATACCTTCGTGCCTGACGAAGCAGAYGACATACCGCAATGAAGYTGCGCATCGATACGCTGTTCGGACGCATCGCGCTGCTGATCGCAGCCGTGCTGGTACTGAGCCATTTTTCCTGGCTTGCCATCCTGCGCATGGATCGCCGCCAGCAGCAGGTGGATTACTCCGTCGAACAGATGATGTTCCAGTTCGAGAGCATCCAGCGCGCGCTCGCCGCGCAGCCTCCGGCC
>NZ_JBFTLX010000450.1:0-2443 GCF_056396665.1 Cupriavidus sp. 05T313
CAGCGTTTCTCCCGACAGTCGCCGCGCAAACGGCGTCGCGAGAAACGCGCACGTAAAACCGACATCGAGGATGTCGACCAGTTCGCCAACGGGCGCGCGCTTCGCTGCGTCGCTAAGCATCAGGTCGAAGTCCTTCAGCCCGGAAGCGGCGCGGGTCTTGAGCGGACCAGGCGATATCGCATGCACACGGATGCCCCTGGCGCCGAGCTCGTAGGCCAGGTAGCGCGAAACGGCCTCCAGCGCGGCTTTCACCGGACCCATTACGTTATAGTTCGGCACCACTCTGTTTGCGCCGTAATAACTCATCGTGAACATCGTGCCCCCGTCCCGCATCAGAGGCGCGGCCAGCCGCGCCATGCGGATGAAGGAGTGGCAGGAGACGTCCATGGCCTTGCCGAATCCCTCAGCGGAGCAATTCAGCAGGCCGCCCTGCAGATCGTCCTTTGGCGCCCAGGCAATCGAATGCACGAGGATATCCAGCTTGCCCCAGGTCTTTTCGATCTCGGCGAACACGCCCTCAAGCTCCCCTTCGCGCGACACATCGAGCGGCATGAAGATCGGGGCTTCCAGTTCCTTCGCCACCGGCTCCACGTATTGCCTGGACTTTTCGTTCACATAGGTGATCGCGAGGTCGGCACCCATCTCCCGAAAGGCCTTTGCGCAGCCATAGGCGATTGACTGGTCGTTGGCGATCCCGCAGACCAGCGCTTTCTTGCCCGCCAGGATCGGCCGGAGTGTTTCGGCTGTCATGTTGCTGCTCCATCATAGGACATCTCCGGCACCCGTGCGGGCGCCGCAAGCGTAGCCTGGGTTGCCGCTTGCGCCTGCCCGGGCGACACGCCGGGTGCCGTCTCCATCGGCACCGCCTTGCCCGTGGCGAACGAAATGGTCTTCATTGCGCCGCCGTTCCGATCACCGACCTGGTGTGCCTTGCGATCATGAGTTCCTCGTTCGTCGGGATGACCCACACCGGCACCGTGCTCGACAGCGTGCTGATTCTCGGCTCGCCCCTGGCGTTCGCGCCGGCATCCAGCGCGATGCCAAGCCAGTCCGCCTGCCGGCAAACCTGCTCGCGTATCGGCGCGGCATGCTCGCCGACACCAGCGGTGAACACCAGTGCATCCAGTCCTCCAGCCGCGGCCGCAAGCGAACCTAGCTCGCGCGCGATCCGGTAGGTATAGAGTTCAACGGCGAAGCGTGCGCGCGGATCGTCGCTGGCCAGCAGCGCCCGCATGTCGCTGGAGATCCCGGAGACGCCGAGCAGCCCGGACTTGCGGTAGATCAGGTCCTCGATAGCGCGGGCATCCATGCCGAGCTCATCCATCATGTACAGGATGACACCGGGATCCAGATTGCCGCAGCGCGTACCCATGGGCAGCCCGTCCACCGCGGTGAACCCCATGGTGCTGGCGACACTCCGGCCGGCCACGAGCGCACACGTGCTGCTGCCGTTACCCAGATGGGCAACCACGGTGCGGCCGGCGGCGGCGGCGGCGTCGACCGCCGGCAAAACGCTGGCGATGTACTCATAGGAGAGCCCATGAAAGCCGTAGCGCCGCACGCCGCGCTGCGTGATCGAGGCGGGAAGCGCGAAAGCCTGTGCCGCTTCTGGCTGGCCGCGGTGAAACGCCGTGTCGAAACAAACCACTTGCGGCAGTTCGGGGCGCCGCTGCGCGAGAATGCGGATCGGCTTGAGGTTGTGCGGCTGGTGCAAAGGGGCCAGGGGGCTCAGGGCGTCCAGCGCAGAAACGACCTCGGGCGTGACTTTCACCGCCTGCGTGAACTGCACGCCTCCATGCACCACGCGGTGCCCCACGGCGACCAGATGGTGGCCTTCACCGTGCCCGCGCAGGAAATCGGCGAGAAAGGCAATGGCCCCGCCATGACCCAGTTCGGTGCCATCGCCCCAGTGTTTCGTCTCCACCTCCGCGCCCGATGCGTTGGTGGCGCGAAAGCCCGGCGACGTGTAGATGCCATCGAGACTGCCGCGCAGCACCAGCTCCGGCTCGTCGCCGTGGGCACCGAAAGCGCTGAACTTGATGCTCGACGAGCCTGCGTTGAGTACCAGTATCACGTCGGCCATGGCCTTACCCCAGTGCCTTGCCCGACTCGCGGCGGGCCTTTGCCACCAGCGCGGCAACCGCGCAGGATGCCAGCCGGGTCGACACGGAGTCCGCCCTGCTGGTGAGGATGATAGGTACCCGCGCGCCGAGCACGATGCCGGCCGCATCGGCACCGGCGAGAAAGGACAGGCTCTTGGCGAGCATGTTGCCGGCCTCCAGGTCGGGCACCAGCAGCACGTTGGCGCGGCCCGCAACCGGCGAATCGATCTTCTTGATGCGGGCGGCCTCCAGGTTGATGGCGTTGTCGAGCGCCAGAGGGCCGTCAACGACCGCGCCGGTGATCTGGTGACGTTCAACCATCTTGCACAGCGCTGCAGCTT
>NZ_JBFTLX010000451.1:0-2441 GCF_056396665.1 Cupriavidus sp. 05T313
AAACTTCACCAGCGTAGTCGCGTCCGGCGCCGCTTCGACCGACAGGTCGATCGCGGCGAACGCGCGCATCGCCATGCAGTCGTACAGCGCGTCTTCCAACGCCTCGTCCGACAGCCCGTGTGAAAGTGCGAGTTTTCGCTTGTAAACAGGTGGAGTCGCCTGTAAAGCCAATCCCAAAGCGGGATTCCGCGTACCGCCACACTTACGGCCTCAAACGTTGAAACGCATCCGCATGCGAATTAACGCTTGTCGACACGGCAGGAAATATCTTTCTGAATTCCGGCCTCGAACCGTACCAGAATCGGTTCTTCTAGATTACATTGACAGGCAGCACTGTAGCCGGAATTGCCATCTGCGCGAGCTACWCTCTCGTTATTCCATCGGCATTCCCGACCGCAGGTTCTTGATTGCTAACGGGCCGGCGCATGAACTTGCGCACCGGCCATGCGAATGCCTCAATGAGATTTTCTGGTCGATCACTCCCCTCAATTCCGGTTGGTGGAAATTCATTGAAACGTGGCTTGTAGTAGCTCCCGAACAACACATCGAAAATCGGAAATAGCGCAGCAAAATTGCAGTCGTAGTGCTCTGGGCGCGCCGAGTGATGAATTCGATGATATTGCGGCGAATTCACCATCCAAGACCAGCGACCAAATCCGATCCGCAAGTTCATATGCGAGAAAATGTTGTAGAACGACACGACATTGTATAAAAGAAGGACGGGTAATCCTGGCTTGAATACTACCCCTGCCACAAGGAATATTGATAGCGTTTTGATTGCCGGCTCGGCCCAGTAATGGCGACTCACCGTTGATGCGTTCAGAGTTTGGTCGCTGTGATGAAACGAGTGCATGGCCCACAGGACAGGGATTCGGTGTTGCGCACGATGGAACGCGTATTCCAGAAAATCCACCGTCAGCGCATAGGCGAAAAACGCTGGCAATATTGACCACCCTGTCGCTGGCAACACTATCCAGCCGCCACCAGCAGCATTCGCGGCGTATGACGCTGCAACCGACACGACGGGAAGAATTATCGCCTGGGCCACCGTGAATGCGAACATATAGCGCAAATTAAACCCGGCAGCATATACCGGCTGATGTTGCGCCGGCCTCAGTCGCTCGATCCATAGGGCGATGAGGACGATACAGAAAAGTATGAGGGTCATCAAGAGCGCATCCTCCAATCGCATGCGGCGCTGTCGAACAAAAATAGTTGAGATCGCGCATTGCCGCAACCTGTTAAAAACGCACCAGGTACGTCGACGCCAGCCCCCCAATTCCTGCCACGTCGGCCTGCCATGTCGCCGGCAGCTTGTGGCTCCGCCCCTTCACCGCTTTGCGCACGCACCCTGCTGAGCGAAAAGAACATTCTCCCGCGTCAGTTGCGGGGTACCGCCGAACACGGCCGCTGCCCCACCTTCGCCGCTTCCCCATTCCGTGATCCGGTTCGGATGTTCCTCCAACTGCTGAGACATCCCCGCCAGTGTTCGGTCAACGCGCATCGCCGCCAGCCGCTCTTTCCTCGAACGCTGCGTGTGCRCCGGGTCCGCTTCCTCATCGTGGAGGTTCTTTCTCCAGAGCATTATGCCCCGGCTCAGCAGCTCAGCCCCCACTTCCTCTTATCCGACGCCCCATATTCCTGGCGCCATCTCTCCAGAAGCGAGGTATTGCATTTCAGATTGGCCATTGCCAGGCCGGATGTTCCAGAAATGAAACAGATCTGCACGGATATGCGCACACTCCCCCAGACCATGCCTGCCTCAGCCATCTGACCGATCCATCTCGACCGGAACGGGCAAGGGCACGCCGAGGTATCCCGTTCGGGGTAATCCTTCTAGCCAGCGATGGTGTCGACAAGCTGTGACGACTAAGGGATTGCCCAGGGAGTTACGCGACAAACGCGAACAAGCTTTTCGGTCACAAACGCCGATCCTGTTTCACGGTTGCAACCATCTGCCACACGCTGCATTTGGCTTTCCTCCACATCCTCCGGTCTGGACGTAACGGTAACATCACGGAACGCGCCTGTTAGCTGGAGGGGATTGATCGGATCGCGCGTACCCAGTCGTAACGAGGAAGAAACATTTGGATGCCGAATGTTACGATTTTCAAGGGAACATTTTTGACTATTCCATATAAATCAATGAGTTATGCGCGTATGGCACGCTCCTCGCTCTTGTGTCAGTTACAAAATAAGGTGTGACTTCTTAAGGAACACCACGGAAACAGCGGGCCAGGCGGCATAGATCGCATCCAGATGTTTACCGGATAACAGCGCGATTGCACGCTCGTTGGAGGACGGGGGGATTCGGCGCAGGGCCAGCGCAACTTTATATCAAATGGTCCACGCCTAACCGGTGCCGGATTTCCTACGAACACCGGAGCAGCGATCACTTGCAGTTTTGTAGCATTTTCAGGCGCGGGACCGATTCCTGAGGG
>NZ_JBFTLX010000452.1:0-2431 GCF_056396665.1 Cupriavidus sp. 05T313
AAGAGCGGCCGGGACCCAAACTCGCATCGCCTTAAGGCGATACTCAAACATGGGTCCCTCTTTTCCGCTCTTTTCGCCGGATCCCGAGGCGCCCCATACGGCCTGGTACACCTTGACGGCTCGCTTCGCATCGCTTGGGGGGCTCGCTTCGCATCGCGTGATTTGCGCGGTTTGCGGGCTGTCGCCGGGTGCTGGATTTACTTCTTGATATCGGCTTCGGCCAGCACCTTCAGGTCGTCGCCGGCAAGCAGTTCCTGCAGGGCCTGCAGTGCTGCCACGCCAGCGGCGGTGTCCTGCTCGCCATTGCCGCCGCTCAGGCCGATGCCGCCGATCACTTCGCCGTTGACCACGATCGGGAAGCCGCCCACGAATACCGCGAACTTGCCCTCGAAGCTCCACTGGATGCCGAAGGCTTCATTGCCCGGCAGCGCGGGGCCGTTCGGCGCCTGGTTGAACAGGTGGGTCGAGCRCTTGTGACCGGCGGCCGTGAAGGCCTTGTTCCAGGCGATCYGCGGGCCGGTGATGCGTGCGCCGTCCATGCGCTCCAGCACCAGCGGGTAGCCGCCGTCGTCGACCACGCAGATCGATTCCAGTACGCCGATTTCCTCGGACTTGCGGATGGCTGCCGCCACCATGTGACGGGCTTCCTTCAGTTCCAGCTTGATGGCTTTTCTCATGTCCTGCTCCTGCTTGATGCGTGAATGCTGCGTGAATGCCGGTTGGTTTGCGGGCGCGCTGGTTCAGCAGCCGCGGTAGACGGTCTTGATTTGCGTGTAGAACTCCAGCCCTGCCCGGCCCGACTCGCGGAACGTGGAGGTGCTGGATTGCTTGAGCCCGCCGAACGGCGCGTTGATCAGGTTGCCGGTAGTGGTGCGGTTGATCTTGACCGTGCCCGACTGGATGTCGTGCGCGAAGTCATGCGCATAACGCGGGTTGCTGGTCACGATGGCGGCCGACAAACCGTATTCAGTGTCGTTTGCCTTGGCAATGGCATCGGCGTAGCTGCTGGCTTCGATGATGGCGATCACCGGCCCGAAGATTTCCTCCCGGGCAATGCGCATCTGCTGCGTGACGTCGGTGAAGATCGCCGGCGAGACATAGAAGCCCTTGTCGTATTGCTCGCCGCCCAGGCGGTCGCCGCCGCACAGGTGCGTGGCTTCGGCCTTGCCGGCCTCGACAAAGCCGAGCACGGTTTCCAGTTGCTTGCGCGTGGCGAGCGGGCCGACGTCCATGCCAGGCGTCACGCCGCTGCCGATCTTCAGCGTCCTGACCTTGGCCAGCAGCTTCTCGGTAAAGGCTGCCTTGACCGATGCCATGACCAGCACGCGGCTGGTGCCGGTGCAGGCTTGTCCGCTCAGCGACAGGCCGCCCTTGATGGTGAGATCCACGGCGCGGTCCAGATCGGCGTCTTCCATCACGATCAGCGGGTTCTTGCCGCCGAGCTCCATCTGCGTGCGCGTGCTCAGCGACACCGAGCGATGGATGTGCTGGCCAGCCGCGGTGGAGCCCGTAAAGGAAATCGCGCGCACCGCCGGTGCTTCGGTGATCGCCGCGCCCACGTCGCCGGCACGGCCGGTAATGAAGTTGAGCACGCCCTTGGGGATGCCGGCTTCGACAAAAGCCTGCGCCAGCCGGTAGCCGCTCAGCGGCGCATCCGACGAGGGCTTGAACACCACCGTGTTGCCGGCGATCAGCGCCGGCGCAATCTTGCGCGCCGGAATCGAGACCGGGAAATTCCACGGCGAGATCACGGTCACCACGCCCAGCGGCTCGCGCTGGCTGTAGACGATCATGTCGGGATCGTCCTGGGGATAGGTCTCACCCGAGAACGACTGCCCCTCCACCGCGTAGAAGCGGATGGTCTGCGCCGAGCGCAGGACTTCGTCCTTGCTCAGGTTGAGCGCCTTGCCCTCTTCGCGCGTGAGTTCCTCGGCAATCTGGTCGGCGTGCGCTTCGAGGTAATCGGCGGCGCTGTTGAGGATCCTGGCGCGCTTGGTGATCGGGGTTTTCTTCCACGCGTCGAACGCGGCCGCGGCGGCGGCCACGGYGGCCTGCGCGTCTTGCGCCGTCGAGGCCTGGAAGCGGCCCACGATGTCGCCGGTATCGGCCGGGTTGACGTTGTCGAAAGTGCGGCCGCTGGCGCTCTTCGACCACTCGCCGTTGATGTAGTTGGTGAATTCGTCTGTCTTTGCCACTGCCATGATGTCCAAGCCTTTATCCGGTCGGGCCCCGGGCGGGGCCGTCCATTTCCAATGCGATGCTGCTTTTCCGTCCAGGGACGCGCTCAGGCGGYCATGCCCAGTTCAGGCAGGGAGATCTCCTGGGCGACGTAGTCGTGATAGAGCGCGGTGGTGTAGAGCAGGCGCATCTGTGCGCCGATCTCGCAGATTTTCAGGCAGCGCTGCTGCAGCTCGGGCGTGTCGGCGTGTTC
>NZ_JBFTLX010000453.1:0-2396 GCF_056396665.1 Cupriavidus sp. 05T313
TGATATCGCCGTCTTCCGGGTCCGCCCGCGGGCGCGCTCGCCAATACACGGAGTACATCACCAATACACGGAGTACATCATGGACTACCGGACCGTGCTGGTCGCGCTCGGAGCGGATCCCGCCTGCGCGTCTCGCATCAGGATGGCCGCCGACCTGGCAGCCGCCTTTGGCGCGCATATCACCGGCGTCAGCGCCACCGGCCTGCGCATGGATCCGATCCGTGACGCCGGCGAAGACGCCGCGCGGCATCTGGCGGCCTCCCGTGGCCGGCTGCTGTCCCAAGCGGTGTTGCAGGGAGAGTTGCTGAGCGAAACCATGAAAGCGTACGCGCCGGGCGTGCCGTACTCGCATCGCGCGGTGGAAGAGGAAACCGGCTGGGTCGTGGCGCAGGAAGCCCGCGTCGCCGACCTGGTGGTGATGGCCCGGCCGGTGGCAACGCAGGATGTGTCCTTGCTAGGCGCCGGGGCGGCCGAGTACGTGCTGCTCAACGCGGGCCGCCCGGTCTTGCTGGCGCCGGCGGAGTTCAGGCGGCTGCATGGCGGGCACGTGGTCATCGCGTGGGATGGGCAGCGCGAGGCGGCCCGCGCCGTGGCCGATGCCATGCCCTTGCTGCTGCGCGCCAGCCACGTCACCGTCGTCGGCGTGTGGGACGATCGCGGCGAGCCGCAGGCAGACTCGGAGCCGGTGGCCGGCTTGCGGCATTACCTGCAGCGACACGGCATTGTTGCCGGCGTGCGCAACGTGCAGAAGGCGGGGCCGGTAGGCGCCAACCTCCTCGACGCGGCCAGCGCGTTGGGAGCCGACATGCTGGTGGCCGGAGGCTACGGGCACTCGCGCTTGCGCGAGCTGGTCATGGGTGGCACCACGCGCACCCTGATGTATCAGGCGCCGGTGCCACTGCTGTTGTCGCATTGACAGGGCGCCGCCATGCAACTGCAATTTCTCGGCGCCACAGACACGGTCACGGGCTCCAAGTATGTGCTCGACACAGGCCACAGCCGCGTCATGGTGGACTGCGGACTGTTCCAGGGCTACAAGGCACTGCGCCTGCGCAACTGGGACCGCTTGCCGGTCGATCCGGCCACGCTCGATGCGGTAGTGCTCACGCACTCGCATATCGACCATAGCGGGTACCTGCCGCTGCTGGTGCGCAACGGCTTTCGAGGGCGGGTGTTCTGCACCATGGGCACTGCCCAGCTGTGCAACATCCTGCTGCCCGACAGCGCGCATCTGGCGGTGGAGGATGCGCACTACGCCAACCGCAAGGGGTTTTCGCGCCACCAGCCCGCGCTGCCGCTCTACGACGGCGCGGATGCCRTGCGCGCCTTGCGCCGGCTCGACCCGTTCCACTACGATACGCGGGTGAGGGTGACGGCCGACGTGGAGGCGGAGTTCCATCGCGCAGGGCACATCATCGGCTCGGCGATTGTCACTTTGCATGTGGACGGCAAGCGGATCGTATTCTCGGGTGACCTGGGGCGGCAGCAGGACATCGTGATGCGCGCCCCGGAGATCGTTCGCGAGGCGGATCACCTGCTGGTGGAGTCCACCTATGGCGACCGCGCCCATCCCGCGGACGATCCGTTCGACGCGCTGGGCGAAATCGTCAGCCGCACCATTGGCCGCGGCGGCAGCGTGGTGATCCCCGCATTTGCCGTCGGGCGCACCCAGGCGCTGCTGTACTGCCTCTACAAGCTACGCCAGCAGAACCGCATTCCGCACGTGCCGGTCTACCTCAACAGCCCAATGGCCATCGACGCCACCACGGTCTTTGCGTTGCACCCGGACGAACTGCGGATCGACCGCGCCGCCTGCGCGGCAGCCTGCAATATGGCCATCCTGATCCAGAGCATGCAGCAGTCCGTCTGGCTGAACCGCGACCATACGCCCAAGATCATCCTGGCCGGCGGGGGCATGGCTACCGGAGGGCGGGTGGTGCATCACCTGGAGACGTATGGGCAGGATGCGCGCAATACGATATTGCTGTCGGGGTTCCAGGCTGCCGGTACGCGCGGTGCCGCGCTGGCGTCGGGGATGCGGGAGTTGCGGATCCACGGGAAGCAGGTTGTGATCCAGGCTTCGGTGGCGCAGATTACTTCGCTCTCGGCGCATGCTGATGCCAACGAACTGATGACATGGCTGGGCGGCTTCGGCAGCGCGCCGCGGCGGACTTTCGTGGTGCACGGGGAGCCGGCGGCTAGTGATGCCTTGCGGCAGCGGATTGAGCGGGAGTTGCGTTGGGCGGTTACGATGCCGGAGTATCTTCGGTCGTATTTGTTGGATTAGGGAACTGCAACTGCAACTGTTTAACTGCAACTGCAACTGCTTAACGTCAAAGTCAAAGGCTTAAAGTCAAAGGCAGTTTCACCACCCCTGCGGGGCGGCGACCTACATT
>NZ_JBFTLX010000454.1:0-2378 GCF_056396665.1 Cupriavidus sp. 05T313
CTATGGCGATGGCTATGGCGATGGGCGAAACGGCGACACAGCGGAAAGGACTCTGGCTGGGTGCGGAAGAAGTACTATGCATCGGTCGGGGAACGGCACTGGGTGTTCGGGACCACGGTAACAAAGGCGGGTGGTAGTAGCTACTGGAAGGAGTTGTACTCGCTTTCGAGTACGATCATTCAACGGCACACTAAGATCAAAGGGAGCTACAACCCCTTTGATCCCGAGCAGGAGCAGTATGGCGAAAAGTTGCGACAGGAGCGCATGCAATCAAGCATGTCGCACCGAAAGCAGTGGATCAAGCTGTATCTGTCCCAGCGAGGGCTGTGTGCGGTGTGTCAGTGCAAGATAACCAAAGAGACCGGGTGGGAAGATCACCACTTGGAACCGCGCATTCTCGGCGGGTCCGATGCTCTAGGGAATCGCGTGCTGCTGCACCCGAACTGCCACATCCAAGTTCACCACTACGGTCAAACTGTTGTGAAACCGGTGTTTAATTAACATTTGCAGAAGACATGAGCCGTATGCGGGGAAACTCGCACGTACGGTTCCTCGGGGGGGATGGGTCAGCAATGACCTGTCCCTACCCTCCACACTCCGGCCTGCGCGCATTCGTGCGCGGGCTTTTTTGTTTCATTCCTCTATGACACAACGCGTCCGCACCCGCTTCGCGCCGAGCCCGACCGGCTTCATTCACCTCGGCAATATCCGCTCCGCGCTCTACCCCTGGGCCTTTGCACGCCGCATGAAGGGCGATTTCATCCTGCGCATCGAAGACACGGACGTCGAGCGTTCGTCTCAGGAGTCGGTGGACGTGATCCTGGAGGGCATGGCCTGGCTCGAGCTCGATATCGACGAAGGCCCGTTCTATCAGATGCAGCGCATGGACCGCTATCGCGAGGTGGTCAAGCAGATGCTGGGCAGCGAGCTGGCCTATCCCTGCTACATGAGCACGGAGGAACTGGATGCGCTACGCGACGCGCAGCGCGAGCGCGGCGAGAAGCCGCGCTATAACGGCTTCTGGCGCCCCGAGCCGGGCAAGGTCCTGCCGCAGCCGCCGGCCGGGGTGCRGCCAGTGATCCGCTTCAGGAATCCCATTGGCGGCAGCGTGGTCTGGGACGACGCGGTCAAAGGGCGCATCGAGATATCGAACGACGAGCTCGACGACCTGGTGATCGCCCGCCCGGACGGCACGCCCACCTATAACTTCTGCGTGGTGGTCGATGACCTCGATATGCAGATCACCCACGTGATTCGCGGCGACGATCACGTCAACAACACGCCGCGGCAGATCAACATCATCCGCGCACTCGGCGGTACGCCGCCTGTCTATGCCCACTTGCCGACCGTGCTCAACGAGCAGGGCGAAAAGATGAGCAAACGCCATGGCGCCATGGCCGTGACCGGCTATCGCGACGAAGGCTATCTGCCCGAGGCCGTGCTCAACTACCTGGCCCGCCTGGGCTGGGCGCATGGCGACGCCGAGATCTTCTCGCGCGAGCAGTTCGTAGAGTGGTTTGACCTGGAGCACCTGGGCAAGTCGCCGGCGCAGTACAACCCCGAGAAGCTGGCCTAGCTCAACAACCACTACATCAAGGTGGGCGACAACGCGCGCCTGGCTGGGCTGACCCAACCGTTTATCGAGGCGCTGGGCGGCAAGGTGGAGGGTGCCAGTCTGGAAGGTGTCATCGCGCTGGTGAAGGATCGAGCCAATACCTTGAAAGATGTGGCGCAGGCGGCGATGCTGTTCTATCGCGGCGAGCCGCAAGCTGACCCGGTGCTCAAGGCCGAGCATCTCAACGCCGATATCCTGCCGGCGCTGCAGGCCCTGGCTGCACGGCTGGCGGCCCTGACGGAATGGAAGCGGGAGGACATCAGCGCAGCATTCAAGGCCGTGCTGGCCGAGTTCGGCCTGAAGATGCCGAAGCTGGCCATGCCGGTGCGCCTGCTGGTGGCGGGACAGTTGCAGACCCCCGCCATCGACGCCGTGCTGGAGTTGTTCGGGCGCGACACCGTGCTGCGTCGCATCCAGGCCGGACTCGCCTGAGGAAGTTTGCAAAAAATCCTGGCGGGGGCTTGCGCTTTTGCCAGGACTTGAGCATAATCTCGTTCTCCCTGCAGCGCGGAAAAAACCAAGCGGGCTTAACGGATGGAGGCGATAGGTAGTAATTTCGCAGTAATGCGGATCGCTGAAAAAGTTAAAAAAAGGGTTGTCGAAAAGCAGGGTTGTTTATATAATCTTGCTTTCGCCGAAACGAAGAAACAAACGCGAAACGGCGGCGGCAGGTAGTGAATTAGTAGTGTTGTACCATGGGGCTATAGCTCAGCTGGGAGAGCGCTTGCATGGCATGCAAGAGGTCAGCGGTTCGATCCCGCTT
>NZ_JBFTLX010000455.1:0-2367 GCF_056396665.1 Cupriavidus sp. 05T313
ATGTCAACGTCAACCAGAACATCGCCCAGCTGCAAAGCATCAACGTGAACACGCTCAACAACGTCGGCGTGATCGGCTCCGGCTTCGGCTCCGGCTTCGGCCCGCTGAGCATCGACGTCAACCCGTCGCAATGGGCCGCCACCCACGCCAAGGTCTGAACGGCATGCGCCCCCTCGCTTCGCGGAAACCCCGCGGGTTCCACGGCCAGCGGACACAATGCTCCGGCGCGCACTAGCGCAATTGGGAGCCCATCATCCGGTTGCGTTAAGTTGACAATGCCCGCCGAAGCGCAGCCGCCATTTCGGCCTTCACGCGCTCCTGCGCCACCCACCCATCCGTTACACCTTCTGCGCCTCCCCACACTGTCGGTCGCCATCGTCACTCCCATCACTTGGGCGATGCATCGGTTGCGGATTGGTAATCCGGTGATCACCATCACCAGGCATGCAGCGCCATAGGCCGGCAGCGCGCCTGGACGCCACCTACGCCAAGGCATGCACGGCTTGCGCCCCCGCATGGTGGAAGTGGCTGGGACAGCTATATTAATCCATGAAATTTCATTTAATATAAATTAAAGCAGATTTAATTAATATTAAATTCATGAGCAAGAAGTTAGCAATCAGCTCATAGGCGTCCCTCATGACAACCAGGCGACACCGTTGCAAATACCGCACGCACGCATAAATAAAAGATCGAAACTCTTTTGAAACGCCGATAATGTTGCACAGCACAAGACCAAGCACTCGTGTATGGCGCCCTAGAAACACTGCAGCCCGTTGTGTTGAACGCACAAAAGCAGTGCATTGACCAAAACGGTCTATCGGAATTCGACGATGCTGGCACGGCATTTAGTTGTGATGTTGCGACGTCAAAAGTCGAAGCCGGCTGCCCTATCGCGGATCCACAGCGCAGCGAGTTTGAAGCACTTCCGCGTATGCGAGGCCCCGCTCCTTTCGATTCGCCTGCCCCGAAGGGCAATGGGTTTTCCGGCCCGTGCTTTCCTTTAGTCCAATTTTGTTTTGATCGTTGTGCCACAGGAGCTACCGTAATGAAATTGCTTCGCACTCTTACCATTGTTGCCTTTGCACTCGCAGCTCTTCCTCATACTGCGCTGGCCGCCGATGCGCTGCCATCTTATGCCGGCGACCTATCGCAGACCTCAGTTTCCGGCCTGTCGTCGGGCGCCTTCATGGCGGTCCAGTATCAGGTCGCATACTCAGGTTCTGTCGCCGGTGCCGGTGTGGTAGCGGGTGGGCCGTATTATTGTGCGGCTGGGAACATCCTCAACACAACGATCTGCATGGGGCAGGTGCCGTTCGTGCCGCCGAATCCTGCACTGATGGTAGCCGCCGCAACGGGTTTTGCGTCGCTCGGTCAGATCGACCCGCTAGCGAATTTGCAGAAGGCCCGGGTCTATGTATTTAGCGGAACGAAGGATACCGTTGTCTACCAGCAGGCTGTCGACGCGACAGTGTCGTTCTTCAAGGAGGCCGGCGTTCCTGCGTCTAGCCTGCAGTATGTGAATAACGTGGCAGCCGGCCATGCATTCATCACACCGGCGTTCGGCAACGTGTGTTCCGATAACGCATCTCCATACATCAGTCACTGCGCGGTCGGCAAGCGAGGGTACGATCAGGCTGGCGCGTTGCTGCAGCAGATCTACGGCACGCTGAACCCGCCGGCGAAGAGTTTGTCAGGAAGAATCGTGCCGTTCGACCAGCGGGAGTTCGCGACGACCGCGACAGGCATGGCGGATACGGGCTTCGTTTATGTGCCGAGTTCATGCGCTCAGGGAGCACCGTGCAAAGTCCACGTGGCATTCCATGGGTGCAAGCAGTCCGAAGCCGTGGTCGGCAATGATTTCTATGCGAAGACGAACTACAACTATTGGGCGGACACAAACAACATCCTTGTGCTGTATCCGCAAGTGAATGCGTCTACGGTTCCATTTAATCCGCAAGGCTGCTGGGACTGGTTCGGTTATACCGGATCTGATTACGCGCTGAAATCGGGGGCGCAATTGAGCGCTGTCAACGCCATGGTCGGCCGGCTGCTATCCAAGCCKTGATGTAGGGCGGCCGCTAACTCGCCAGGAAATCCTGCTCGTGTTCTCGGCCAATGCCGGCTTCTCGTTGGCGCCAGAGCCTAACGAGCCTCCCAAGCCCATGGATGCGCCCGGCGTTCGCGAAGAAACTACTACTTTTGGTTATGAAAGATCTGTTTGTTATTTTGGTTCATCCGACTTTCGTGTGGGTCAGCGCAGCTGGATGTAGGTTGAGACCACCGCAGTGGAAGTAGACGGCGATCTTAAAGTGGTCCGGATTGCGATAGCCGCAGGCTCGCTTCTGCACAGTGGCGATCTTGGAA
>NZ_JBFTLX010000456.1:0-2335 GCF_056396665.1 Cupriavidus sp. 05T313
CGCTCGAGGCGATTGTTGTCCGGCTCCAGGATACCGCTTTCGGTGTAGCGCACGAGGGCCTGCCAATGTCGCAGTGCATAGCCGAAGGCCTGCTCCAACGGCTGCCTGGCCAGCAGACCATGGGGTAGCTTTGATTTCGGTGCAATATGCGACGGTTCGCAAGCCCAGCAGCGACGCGGGTGCTCATCCCTAAGTTATTGATTTTTTGAGGTTTGCTGTTCGCTTCTGCTTGGCGTATCTTGTTTGGCCCAATGCACGGGAGGCGCACGAGATGCAAGGCTGGCAGAGCACCTTTTTGGGCGCGCGCGAGGTGCCGCGTGAACTCAGCAGTTTCGAGTTGCAGACGTTCTTCACATACAGCCACGCCGAGCATGAATTGATCGGGCGACGGCGCGGCCCAACGATGAAGCTGGGCCTGGCGCTGCACATTGGTTTTTTGCGCATGAGCGGCTGCCTATTGGATGCGTTCAGTATCCTGCCACCAGTACTGCTGCGCCACCTCGGCACCGAACTCGGCATCAATACGCCGGATCTGGCCTCCTTGCGGGCGCTCTACGCGCGTGGGCGAACGCTCTCCGACCATCAACTGCTGGCCTGCCAGACGCTCGGGTTTCGTTGGATAACGGTACATCAGCGTCGAGCCCTGGTGCGGGCGCTGCGTGACGAAGTGCTGCATTGCGCCGATCGGGACCGACTGCTGTCATATGCGCACCAGTGGCTGTATCAGCATCGACTGATCATCGTGCATGAGCGCGCCATCCGAAGCCTTGTCGCAGCGGCACTGACCGAGCTTGAGGCCGGTGCCTGCGCCTCGATCCATTCGGCGGTACCTCCCGCGACATGGCGACGATGGCTAGCCGCAATGGAGCAAGCGCGACCGGATGGTCAGCACGTCCAGAACTGGTTGTGGGCGGTCCCGGCGAAGCACTCGACGCGACAGTTCGCCGAAGTGCTCGAACGTATCGAGTGGCTAGTCGAGATTGGCGTCGACCGCCATCGTTTCGGTCTCAACGATGTTTTGGTGCGCCGTTTTGCACGTCGCTTGGCGGCGCGGTCCCCATCGCTCAGCGCACGAATTAAGGAGCCGGCACGCACCGTCGAGTTGGGCTGCTTCCTGCGATATTGCCTGCTCACTGCCACTGACCAACTGATCCTCATGTTTCAGCGCCGGGTGGCAGATCTATGGCGGCAGAGCGCGGAGGGTGTGAAGGCTCCCATTGACTGGGCCGCACAGTACCGGCAACTGCTCGACGAGGTGGCCAGCTTGAGTAGCGATGGGAGTATTCCAGATGCCGAGCTGCGCTCGCATCTGGCCCAGTTGGTGGCCGACAAGCGCACTCAGCGCACACCGAGCCGGTCGTCTGCGATCAGGCAGCGGCTGATCGATGCCATCAGGCCCGTACGCGCGTTACTGGTCGTCGTCGCCAAGCTGCCCTGGCAAGCCACCGGCGAACCCCCGGTAATTGACGCTCTGGGCAAGCTGCGCCACCTGTATGCGAAGGCCGTTCGAAGCTTACCCGATGACGTGACCGCCCCTTGCCTAGGGCCAGCCTGGCTCGATGCGATCAGCGGTGCCGATCGTGAGCGCGCCTTCCGGGCGCTTGAGGTCGCCACCCTGTTCGCCCTGCGCCGTGCCGTGCGCAACGGGTCGGTCTGGATCGAGCATTCGTTGAGCTTCCGAGGTCGCGAGAGTTTGTTCCTGCCAGCGGAGCGTTGGCAGGCTGAAGCTCGGCGCCACTATACGCGGCTGTCGCTGCCAGCCCAAGCTGCCGATTTTCTCGGACCGTTGCTTGAGCGCGTGCGCACAGGCATTGCCGCGGTCGCGGTAGCGACGCGCGCTGGCACGCTACGCGTCGATGACGAGTTGCACCTGGCACCGCTAGCGGCACAGGAAGAGGATCCCGAGGTCTCAAGGCTGCGGAGCCGCCTTGACCACCACATCGGCGATGTTCAGTTGCCGGAGGTCATCTTGGCAGTGGACGCCCAGACGCGCTTCAGCTGGATCATGCTCGGCCGCGAGCCCCGGTCTGCGCAGGAACTGTTGATGGTCTACGCTGGCATCCTCGCGCATGGCACGAGTCTGACGGCGGCCGAGTGTGCCAGGATGATTCCACAATTGTCAGCCACGAGCATACGTCACGTCATGCGCTGGGCGGGCGATGAGCGGCGACTGGTTCAGGCCTGTAAGGTGTAATAGCCTAGACTAAATCTGACAGTGGTTGGTTATCCATGCCGCCGCACATCGGTGCGAAGGGCGTAGCCCAGAGTGCCAGTGTGCGGCGGAATCCACAAGGAGTCCGCCATGACTCAGGAACAGAAAGTCATCCGTGCCAAG
>NZ_JBFTLX010000457.1:0-2334 GCF_056396665.1 Cupriavidus sp. 05T313
CCCTGGACACCAGAAATGGAAAGGCCCCGCGAGTGTTGGACGCACTCCGAGGCCGTGACCGGTTGGATATCCCATTAACGTTGCGAGTCAAAGGAAACCGGCATGCACAGCATACCAAATCGCCTGGGCTCTCGCACCTTTCCGGTGTGAGGGCATGACGGCAAAAACTTTCAAGTCACCCCCCCCTGGAACCCTGTCGGCTGGCCGCGCACGCGCGCGCAAGGATGAGCACGCGGGAGCGGCCGACCTGGTCGCCCTTGGTAGTAATGCGAAATATTCTGCCGCTCACCCAGATGTGGACCCGGAAACCGGCGAAATCCTAGGCGTAGCAAGGGATGCGGCGGGATCTAGGTTCGAGCGCTTTGCCCTCCAGGCGGCGGCTCGGCGCCTCCTCCCGGAGTCCAGGACGGCCAAGTGCCTGCGCCTGCGGGCGAAGGGTCGGGAGATCCAGGTCCTGAAGTCCAGGGAGCACAAGAGCTGCAGCTACAAGGGTCTGCAGACCTGCGGGTCGGTCTGGGGCTGCCCGGTCTGTGCGGCCAAGATCAGCGAGCGCCGGCGGGTCGAGCTGCAGGCGGCTATCGCTTTGCACCAGGCGCAGGGCGGCCACGTGTTGCTTGCTACCTACACCACCCCCCACTACCTGGGTGATGACCTGGCGTTAGTCCTGGCGGGTCAGGCCAAGGCGCTGAACTACCTCAACACGGACCGGGCATCGCGGAAGGTCTTCGATGATATGGCCTGCATCGGCCAGGTGCGGGCGCTCGAGGTCACGCACGGGCGTAAGCGTGCGATCAACAACGGTTGGCACCCGCACTATCACGTCCTGCTCTTCGTGGCCTCTGGGCTCGATCTGGCGGCCCTCCAGGTGCGTTTGTTTGACCGGTGGGTGTCTGCTTGCCTGAAGGCCGGTTTGAAGGCTCCTAGCGCCGCTCATGGCGTTCGCCTGGACGATGGCAGTAAGGCAGCAGCCTATGCCTCCAAGTGGGGTCTCGAATCGGAAATGACGAAGGGCCACATCAAGAAAGCGCGGGATGGTGAGACGCCTTTCGACTTCCTGCGGGCCTACCTGGCCGATGGTGACAAACAGGCCGGGGCACTCTTTGCGGAGTTCGCCAAGGTCTTCAAAGGCAAGCGCCAATTGCACTGGTCAGCGGGCCTCAAAAAACGGTT
Organism: Cupriavidus sp. 05T313; assembly: GCF_056396665.1. NCBI lineage: Bacteria > Pseudomonadati > Pseudomonadota > Betaproteobacteria > Burkholderiales > Burkholderiaceae > Cupriavidus > Cupriavidus sp. 05T313. Next base: position 1,171 of record NZ_JBFTLX010000457.1, read on the forward strand.
CGCGATCGGGGAGATGACGGATGAAGAGCTGGCCAACAAACAAGACGATCAGGCTGTGCTCCTGGGCTCGATTTCTCTGGAACAGTGGCGGGCAATACTTCGGCACGAAGGGCGCGCAATTGTTCTGGAGCTTGCGGAAAAACAGGGGTGGGAAGTTGCTACGGGGTATATCGAATCAATCTCTCTGAGGGGCCATGATGACGAAACATGCGGTGTGGTGTCAGTTGGAAATCGAGACGAAGAAAATCGTCAAGCTGTACGGCAATGTGCCGGTCTGGGGCGTGACGAAATTGGGCAAAGAGGTGAAGCTCCTGAAGCCCTTTATGCACAGACTGCCAAAGCTTTGCAGGACGTGGCCAGCGGGCACGATTGGGACGCTGTACGCGATCCAGACTTCCGAGGGTGGCGCGGTCGCAGATGTCTTGCTGCCGCAGGACGGGCGACAGGTTCACTACGAGATTCCGTTTGATGACCTGGTGCCGGTGGACTGGCCGAAACAGTAGGAGATGACAGATGGAAACAGTAACTGTTCAGCTCGAGCTGGTAGATGCTCAAGCGATGGCGTTGGCGCAGTTCGTCAAGCGCGTGACCTGGTCGGATTTCCGGGCCTGCGCGGTGGATGATGAGGAGGCGTACATGATCCGGGCCGCGGTCGACCAGGTGGCGCGGGCGCTGGCCGATAAGGGCTATGCACCACGGTAAATGGTTGCGGGGTATGGGGGCGCTTTAGCCCCCATGCAAGCCTAGGATGGGCGATCACCAGGGGCGGGGCTTTGCGGCTACCGCCCTTTTCTCTTTGTCGGCCTCCCTCGCGCTCTGCAAGCCGCCTTTTTTGGGCCTTAGTTGACCTCATGGCTGTTATGTCAACGAGCCTTTGAATTGCCGTAACAAGTAACGCGAAATACAACTTTCTTGCGCAGGAGTGTCATATCCGGCATAGTTTGCGCAGGTCAGATGTTTTGTTTCTGGTTCGGTCGCTGGTGCGTGAGTGTGTGTGGATGCCTGACTCGCGCGCCCCTGGACACCAGAAATGGAAAGGCCCCGCGAGTGTTGGACGCACTCCGAGGCCGTGACCGGTTGGATATCCCATTAACGTTGCGAGTCAAAGGAAACCGGCATGCACAGCATACCAAATCGCCTGGGCTCTCGCACCTTTCCGGTGTG
>NZ_JBFTLX010000458.1:0-2324 GCF_056396665.1 Cupriavidus sp. 05T313
ACCCATGGCAAGTTGCCTTTATCGCGGACTACACGCTTTCCAAGCGGACTGATGTCTACCTGACCACGGCATATTCAAAGAATGCGGGTCTGGGACTGGATTCCCCGATGATTGGCTTTGCTAACAGCCTTTCCCTTGGCAATAGCTACACGCTAGCCAGCGGTCAAAGCAATATGCTCGGTGTCGCCGCGGGTATTCGCCACAAGTTCTAAAGACAGTCCAACGGTATGTGACAAGGGCTTACTTGCGCAGTGGTGCGGGCAGTCCTGCGGAATGCTCGCGTGCATGCGCTTCTCTCACATGCTCTTTGTGCTGCCTCCGCGGCACTATTTTTGGTGCGCCCGGCGGGGCGCACTTGCTTGAGGGGCACTGTCACGTTACCAAAGCGGTTACGCAAGATGGTGGGAGAATGCGGGAAGAAAATGGAGGCTTCTGTGACTGGAAAAATGCGAAAAGGCTAAGTAACTTTCGTAGGCGCGGCGCCGATGGAGTTCGTAGAGACGGATCTGGAAGGCGAAGCCGCTACCTCCATTGACTCGTCAACCGAAGAGATGCGTGCGGTCGCAGCTGCCGTTAACAAAATATTCGCATCTTAGAGATATTGCTCCAAGTTTCACTTCCTGGCCAAGCAGCTGGAGAATGCGAGCGGTGGTCTTCTTGTCCGGGTGGGCCTGCACGCGGAAGTTGACGAATACGGTGCCGCCTTCCTGGAAGTCGAAAGAGAGCTTGTTGACCTTGGCCTCGTTGAGCACGTTGTCGTCGCCGTGCTTCTCGTTGCGGGTGTTGATGTGGTTGATCCGAACCATTTCGGTGTCGAGCGGTGGTGGCGGTTTGGGATTTGGGCAGCGCGCGCGGACATGACCTCGTCCGGGTAGGCCTCGACGCCCTCGATGCGCATGGCGTCCTTCTGGGCCTTGGCCAGCTGGTTGAGCGCGGATTGGTTGACCTCCAGCAGGTGCTGGTGCTCGGGGTGCGCGGCCACGAAGCGGATCAGCGCCATCTTGTCGGTGCAGCGCGCTTTCCAGTTCTTGCGGGTGGACAGGCCTGACACCTTCGGCGCGGCCGATGGGATGGGCAACCGATGGGCAACCGCCCGGCCGACGTGGTGACGGTCTTCGAGGCGCAGCAAGGGCAGGGCCACGCCGATCGCGCCGGTGGCCTGGGCTACCTGACCGAGCTGGCTCACCGCACGCCCAGCGCCGCGAATATCGCCCGCTACGCCGAGATCGTCCGCGACCGCGCACTGCTGCGCGAGCTGCTGGCCGAGTTCTGCGATTCGGTCGACGCGCGCGCCCGCGGCTCCGGCGAGATGGCGATTCCCACCGGGCTCAATTCCCTGGATACGGCGCTCAACGGCGGGCTGCGCCAAGGCAATCTGGTCATCGTGGCCGGCCGCCCGTCGATGGGCAAGACCGCGCTGACGACCGACATCGGGCTGAACATGAGCGCAACGTCATCTGGGCGCGGTATGCCTACCAGCTCGAGCGCGCCGCTGGTGTGCGCGGCTTGGCCGGGTACTACCAGAGCCTGATTGGCGTGGGAAACGACATGGCCTTGCTGGCGCTGGTCTGGCGCAGGTACGCCGGGCGGGAGAGGGCGGATCAGGATTTCTCGTTCCGGCAGATCGCGGCCGAGTGCGGCGGGAGCAAGAGCACGTACGAGCGGGCGAATAAGGTACTGGTCGCCCACCTGGCCGCGTTGGAGAAGCGGGCGGACGAGACGCTGACCACCAGTTTCCGTGCCCACGGCGTGATCGAGGGCGATTCCTTACAAGCAGCTTGAGTTTCTGGGACAGTAGGCCTAATATCTGCCCACACTCGCAGCAGTTGTCCCCAGAGCCCGCCTTGAGCGGGCTTTCGCGTCTCCGGCCTACGGAAAGGAGTCGAGATGACGAAAGGAAGGGCGTACCGCCGCGCGCAAGTYGCACGGCTGAAGGTGTATCGGCGCAACTACCTCTGCGGGCTGCGCAACGAACGAGAGATCGGCCGCGCCGTGTGGACGCCGACGCTGTGCAGCTGCTGGATGTGTGGCAACCCGCGCCGGCATATGGGTGAGCGGACCGTCCAAGAGCGCCGGTTTATGCAGGCGCGTGTGGAAGAAGAATGACGCAAGCCCGCATGGTTCGCCCAGCGGGCTTTTTGGCATTCTGGGGATGGTGACCAAGAGGCGCGGGGCTGTAGCGGCAGTTCTGGAGGCGCGCTGAAAGTCGAAAGGCAAACGGACAGGCGATATCGCTAGCCGAGAGAGGTCCGGTTCGGGTTCGAATCCCGCCTTGGTCACCATCCTCAGCATAACCATAGGCCCACCCGGTGTGTCAGCTTAAG
>NZ_JBFTLX010000459.1:0-2316 GCF_056396665.1 Cupriavidus sp. 05T313
GTCGTGAACGGGCAGAAGGTCTGGATTTCGCGTGTCCAGCACTCCGACCTCATGATTCTGCTGGCACGGACCACGCCGCTGGCGGAGTGCAGGAAGAAGTCAGAAGGAATGTCCATCTTCCTCGTGGACCTGCGCGAAGCCATCGGTAAGGGTATGACGGTCCAGCCCATTATCAACATGGTCAACCACGAGACTAATGAGCTCTTCTTCGACAACCTGGAGATTCCGGCGGAGAACCTCATCGGCGAAGAGGGCAAGGGTTTCAAGTACATCCTGGATGGCCTGAACGCCGAACGTACGCTGATTGCAGCGGAGTGCATTGGAGACGGCTACTGGTTCATCGATAAGGTGACCAAGTACGTCAACGAGCGTGTGGTGTTCGGTCGCCCCATTGGCCAGAATCAAGGCGTGCAGTTCCCAATCGCCAAGGCCTTCGTGAACGTGGAGGCAGCAAGCCTAATGCGTTTCAAGGCTGCGAAGCTGTTCGACGAGCATCAGCCCTGCGGCGCGGAAGCTAACATGGCCAAGCTGTTGGCAGCGGATGCATCGTGGGAAGCCGCCAACGCCTGCTTGCAGTACCACGGTGGCTTTGGCTTCGCTGCAGAATACGATGTCGAGCGCAAGTTCCGTGAGACTCGTCTGTACCAGGTCGCCCCGATTTCCACGAACCTGATTCTCTCGTATGTTGGTGAGCACATCCTTGGGATGCCACGCTCATTCTGATTTTCTGGCCTTGTGACCTATGGTGACTGGCAATCGGTTGCGAGTCGCATCCTTAGGCCGGGTAATCGTAGGTCATGGGTTCATCGGTGTCCTCCTCACTTGGACCTCAGTTCGTGCCCCGTTTCGGAGCGAGAGGCGCAATGATGCGAGTTGCCCCCCTTGTGCAGGCCATGCAGTTCCTTGATGCCGGCATCAGGAAAATCTATTTCATCACGCGTCGCTTCGCGACGTAGATATGGCACCGATACGTAAGCTGCAGTATTAGCTGTCATAAAGAGCAGTGCAGCCTACGCAAAAAATATTAGCGGAAGCGATTTTGAAATCGCAATTTTCGCAAAATTGCATTGTCAGGAGACAAAGATGTTGCCTAAAGATGTGGCCCATATGGGGGCCGACGGGCGCTTGCTTGCTGCTCAAGAACCTATCCAAAGTCGCGTCAAAGGAATTATCGGTGCCTGCTCCGGAAACCTGGTCGAGTGGTATGATTTCTTTGTCTACGCTTATACCTCTATCTATTTCGCCTCGGCCTTCTTCCCTTCCGGAAATCAGTTGAGCCAACTGTTGGCAACTGCCGGCGTCTTCGCGGTGGGGTTCTTTATGCGGCCACTAGGCGGATGGATATTCGGTTGGATTGCGGATACCCGAGGTCGGAAAATATCGATGATTATCTCGGTCTTCATGATGTGCGCCGGCTCGCTGATGATATCCGTGTTACCAACCTATCAAACCATCGGCGTCGCTGCTCCCGTTCTCCTCGTTGTCGCCCGCTTGTTACAAGGCTTATCGGTCGGCGCGGAGTATGGTACCGGAGCGACTTACATCAGTGAGGCATCGGTCGCCGGTCGCCGAGGTTTCTTCGGGTCATTCCAGTACTTCACAATTGTTGCCGGACAATTGCTTGCGCTGTTGACGGTCACTGTTCTGCAGCATACTTTATCCCATACAGAACTAATGGAATGGGGTTGGCGGATACCCTTCTTCATGGGGGCTATGAGTTCAATTGTGGTTGTTTATCTCCGTAGAGCCATGACTGAAACGGTGTCCATGCAGGAGATGAAACGGAAGGATGCGGGCTCGATTTTTGGTTTGCTGCAACATAAGCGTGCAGTGCTGCTGGTTCTTGCATTCACTGCAGGTGGTTCGCTCTACTTCTACACGTTTACGACGTACATGCAGAAGTTTCTCGTCGTATCCGCTGGCATGAATCCAGAAACCGTTAGCATAATCATGACGGCGTCACTGGTATTATTTATGCTATGCCAACCAATTTTTGGGTTGCTGGCGGATAAAATCGGAATTAGGACCAATATGCTGCTATTTTCTGGCCTGGCGACGCTGCTAGTAGCTCCCATACTCTTCGCGCTGCACTCGGTAACGAACCCATATGCGGCATTTGGATTGGTAGTATCGGGTCTTTTGATTGCATCCTTCTACACGCCAATTGCAGGGATTGTAAAAGCTGACTTGTTCCCAGCGACGGTCCGTGCGCTCGGTGTTGGCTTGCCTTATGCCCTTGCAAATGCGACGTTTGGGGGAACTGCCGAGTACGCAGCTCTGTCGCTGCATTCGGCGCACATTGAATCGTATTTCTTC
>NZ_JBFTLX010000460.1:0-2313 GCF_056396665.1 Cupriavidus sp. 05T313
GGATTGCGCCGACAAGCAACATCGCATCGAGCAATCGACATCTCGAGAGCGGCTTCATTGATGACCTGATCACCATGCTGCACTGCCCGTCGCTTCTTTCCGTTATCCCGCAATCGCTTGTCTATGGCGCGAAGACAAGGGCTACCGCGCCCCCTGGAAAAAATGCCACATCCCGCACATGAGGCGGTTGAGCCGAAACTAGCGGGTTGAAGAGTCCGCCAGGGAGCCCCCCCAAGACATCGGCGATGGAGTTGGATGGAAGTAGCGTATCAAGTGCGCATCCAGCTTTGTTTGCGAAGATTCCGAATCGGTCGCGGATTCGTCCGATAGTGCCTTCTCGTGTGCCCGCCTCGCGATCGGGTTCTAGCGAGCTCCGTTTGTGCAAAGTGGGGCACGATAGTCGTCAATGGTTCCGAACACGGACACCAGCGGTGCCGGTGAACGTCTCGGCCGGACCTGTCAGGAATTTTGTGCTTAGGGCATAACATGTCGCTAAGGAGCATGTCATGCCACGCAAAATGAAGACTAGACAGGCTGCCGACCATTCCCGAGGACCTGATTGCCCATTTCGTAAAAGGCCCCGTGACCACCGAGGCCGTGGAGGCCTCCATGGCGTTCAAGAAGGCCCTGATCGAGCGCGCCCTGGACGCGGAGCTGGGCCATCACTATGCCCCGGGCGCCGAACGCCCGGCCGGCACGGCCAACCAGCGCAACGGCAAGAGCGCCAGAGCCGTGCTCACGGACGACGGGCCGCTGCGCGTTGAGGTCCCCCGCGACCGGGATGGCACCTTCGCCCCRATCCTGATCCCCAAACACGAGCGACGCTTCACCGGCTTCGATGACAAGATCATCGCCATGTATGCCCGGGGCATGACCATGCGCGAGACCCAGGCGTTCCTGGCCGAGCAGTACCGCACCGAGGTCTCGCCCGAGTTCATCAGTTCAGTGACCGATGCGGTGATGGACGAAGTCACGGCCTGACAGGCTCGCCCGCTTGAGGTGATGTACCCGGTGGTGTTCTTCGACGCGCTGCGGGTCAAGATGCGGGAGGACGGCGTGGTGCAAAGTGGTAGCAGCAGGTTGAAGGCTGCGGCGGCGTAGCGAGCGCCCGCCCTCTCCCCCGGCCCCTCTCCCACAAGTGGGAGAGGGGAGCCAACCAGCGGCAAGATCAACCAACTGTGGTAGCCGTGTTTCCCGCCCCAAGGGGCGGGAAACACCCAAGCGCGATGCGAAGCGAGCCGTCAAGGTGTGCCAAGGCCGTATGGGGCGCCTCGGGATTCGGCGAAAAGAGCGGAAAAGAGGGACCCATGTCTGAGCATCGCCTTAAGGCGATGCGAGTTTGGGTCCCGGCCGCTCTTTTCGTCGAAGCCCGAGGGGGTGTCGCCCCATCCGGCGCGCCTTCTTTGCCTACTTTCTTGGCAAGACAAGAAAGTAGGTCGCCGCCCCGCAGGGGTGGTGAAACCGCAGTTGCCTTTGACGGTAAGCAGTTGCAGTGACAGTCACCCCCCACCTAAACTAAAAGCCCCCGAACACCCCACAGGCCCCCGCCATGCCCCAGGCCCACCCCCGTGAGTTCGAGAATTTCGCCGCCTTCTATCCCTTCTACCTGAACGAGCACCGCAATCCCATCTGCCGCCGCCTGCATTTCGCCGGCTCCAGCGTGGCATTGCTGTGCCTGCTTGCACTCCTGCTCAGCGGCAACTGGTGGTGGCTGGCAGCGGCCGCCGTGTCGGGATATGCCTTCGCCTGGGTCGGCCATTTCGCCTTCGAGAAGAACCGCCCCGCCACCTTCCGCCACCCGCTCTACAGCCTGATGGGAGACTGGGTCATGTACGCCGACATCTGGCGTGGCAGGATTCCCTTCTAGGGGGGCATTCAGACCTGGCCATGCCAGCCGGGCGGCACCACTTCCAGCGTGCGGCGCGCGGAATCGGCTGGGCGTTCCTGGACCGCCGGGCCATCCTCCGGTTGCTGCCGGCGGAACACCGCATCCAGCGGCTGGTCCAGTCGCGGGTTGTCCAGCACCTGCTTGAGCGCATCGGCGCCTTGCAACTGCTGCGCCAATGCCGTGCGCGGCAGGCGCGGCAGGTTCAGCACCAGCCGGTCGTGCAGCGTGCGCAGCGTGACCTGCCCGGGATCGCACAGCAGCGCCCAATGGGCCTGGCCGCGTTCCTGCGCCAGCCTGCCTACCAGATGCATGGCCTTGAGCTTGCCCAGCAGGCCCGCCAGGTAATCCGCCTCTACCCGCAGCTTGCGGCCCAGGTCGAGTTCGCCGACGCTGCGCGGCACCTCGTCCCGTGCCCGGTATAGCAG
>NZ_JBFTLX010000461.1:0-2308 GCF_056396665.1 Cupriavidus sp. 05T313
ACCAATGGCTGGTTTGGCTGGATCGGCGCTTCGACCGTCGGACCGCCAATGAACGTTTGCCACAGATCCTGGCATAGACTGCCTGCCCAGACATGCGCGGGAGGCCGTCATGCGGATCAGCTTGCAAGTCGTAGTGGAAACCGAGGGTGACACGCCTGCCACCATCACCGAGATTGCGCGGCTCGAGCGAGACGACCTCGATGCCGGCTCGCTGGGACTGCACCTGGCGGAAGCCAAGTCATTGCTGAGCCGGCTACAGCGCACAATGATCGRGGCGCAGGTTGCCGAGGCGATCGCCCGGACCAGCGTTTGCCCTGCGTGCGGTGCACAGCTGGCTTGCAAGGGTCACCATCGCCTGGTCTTCCGCTCGACATTCGGGCGGATGTCGATCGACAGTCCCAGATTGTATTCATGCCGACGATGCACGGGCGGAGCACAGACCTTCAGTCCGCTCGCCCTCTGTTTGCCCGAGCGGGTCAGTCCAGAGCTGCAGTATCTCGAGGTCAAGTTTGCAGCGCTGATGTCTTATGGCCTGACAGTCAACGTCCTGCGGGAAGTGTTGCCGCTCGATCATGTGCTGGCGGCCAGTTCGATTCGGCGCCAGGTCACCGCGCTCGGTCGCCGGCTGGAAGTGGAACAGGCCACCGATGCCCGGCAGCAGGCGGAGATGGCGGCGAGCGTCGGTTCGCCCGATATCCCTGAGCCCAGTCCGGTCCGCGCGGTTGGCATTGACGGGGGCTACCTTCGGCTGGTGGGACACAGGCGTCGCCAGGACGGTTGGTTTGAAGTGAATGTCGGCAAGTCAATGCGGGATCAGGATACCGGCCATAGTTTTGCCTACGTGCACAAGCTGGAGCACCGGCCGGCCGATCGTATGATGAATTTTCTGCTACGGGAAGGTGTGCAACCCAGTCAACCGGTCACCTTCCTGTCGGACGGAGGCGATACCGTACGGTTTGCACAGCTTGGCTTTGGTGACCGCGGTGAGTACGTCCTCGATTGGTTCCACATCGCCATGCGGGTACAGAACCTCGAACAGATGATCAAGGGCCGGCCGGCGCACCGCGACGGTCCGAGCAATGCAGCAATGATCAAGGCGCTGCATGGCGCCAAGTGGCACCTATGGCACGGCTGCCCCTATCCAGCGTTGCGCCGACTGGAAAGCCTGGGCTGGGATATGGATGCCAAGGCTAGTCCCGAGGAGGCCAAGCTCCTCGGCAAGCTCGAGGAATTTATCGGCTACCTGGACAACAACCGGCACTTCATCGTGAACTACGGTGACCGCTATCGGCATGGAGAGCCGATTGCATCAGGGTTCGTCGAGTCTGCCGTCAACCAGGTGGTCAGCAGGCGGTTCGTCAAGCGGCAGCAGATGGCCTGGCGACCCCGGCATGCGCACAACCTCCTACAAATCCGAACGGCCGTGCTCAATGACCAGTTCCGATCGCACGTTGAACGATGGTATCCCTCCATCGCCAGAGCAGAAAACCACCGCAGTGCCGCTTAGTCAGCCCCCGCTTTGGCGCGGTCTCAGCGGGTTGCGTTACACCAGCGATCCGCCGGACCAATGTTGAGGCCTAACGGTCTTTGAGACGACAACGCAGGATCCTGCTCCGCAGCTTCCTCAAATCTGTGCACCTAGAATGATGTCGGAATCAGTTGGCTACCCGGACTTGGCCCTGGCTCTACCGGTTTGCCTGGCTGGCGAAAACGCTTGCCCTCCGGAAGACGTTGGCGGGCCACACGGATATGCGGAATTCCTTGCAGCGCTTCGGGACAAGACCCACGAACAGCACAATGACTTCCGGTCGTGGGTTGGCGGCGTATTCGACCCAGTTGGCTTTGATGTGAATGCGGTCCATGCGAGGCTGCGGGCGATTCGGTGACGCCTGCTGGCCTTTTGTGTCAGATGAGACCGCGCCAAAGTGTGGGGCTACGGTCAGTCTTACCTCAGAGGATAATGAGACACCTACAGTGTGTTCACGTCCCTCCCCCGCAAGCGATCTCCGTTTTCCAGTTGCGAATCCACCTGCGGGGATTGACTCCGCCGCTTTGGCGACGCGTCCATTCCTTGAGCGGTGGGAGACGAACTGGAGAATCCGGATGGCCCATGCCGCATGGCGTCGTGGTTTCGGCCACCGCGTTTCACATGGTTCCGTTACGAGCCCCAAAGGCGTTGTGCCCCCAAAAGCACAAAATGGCAGTGCTTGTGCGCAAGATGCCTTGCACGCCTAGCCGAAATTCGCTCGCCCATTTGCGCCAAGTCCTCGCATTCGGGAGATAGGCGCGGCCAGGACTCCTTCAAGAG
>NZ_JBFTLX010000462.1:0-2267 GCF_056396665.1 Cupriavidus sp. 05T313
TGTCAGTGCAGCGGTAGGGATGCGCAGCGCCTGGTCGCGGGCATCGGTCACGATTTCCACATCGGCGCTATAGCCCACCAGGAGATGGCGGACGATGTCGGGACTGTCGAACTGGACCTCGACCTCAACGGTGCGGGCCTGCTTCTCCAGTGCCAGGACATAGGGGGCGATGCGGCGCAATTTGCCTTCGAAATGCCTGCCCCGATAGGCGTCCAGGGTGACGCGCGCCGGCATGCCTACCTGCAGGCGTGCCGCGTCGATCTCGTCGATCGGTGCGGATACATAGAGGCACGAGTCGTCGATCAGGTCCACGGCGGGCAGCGTCGGGATGCCGGGCGGCGAGGGCGTCAGGTATTCGCCGATCTCACCGTTGACTTCGGCCACCACGCCGTCGAAAGGCGCCTTCAGCACCGTGCGCGCAGTATCCGCGCGCGAGGCGGCGATACGCGCCCCGGCCTCCTTCACCTGCGCCTTCGCGGACTCGCACGCGGCGCGCCTGGAGTCGGCGTCGGCATCGGTCCGCTCCACCGCCTGGGGCGAGACGAAGCCTTTCCCCACCAGTTCCCGCGAGCGCCGGGCGTCGCTTGCCGCCGCCTTGGCCAGTTCGCACACTTCGCGCACGTGCGCGGTGGCTGTCAGCAACTGGTTTTGCGAGAGCTGTTCGCGCGCGACCAGGTCTTCGTTCCAGAGGATGAGCAGTATCTGGCCAGCCTTCACCCGATCACCCTTGTGGATATTCAACACCTCGATGCGTCCGGCCGCCGGCGGCGCCAGTTTCGCCCGCCGGCAGGCTGACACCGAGCCTGCCCGGGTGTTGGCGACAGTGGCCTCGACTCGTCCCTGCTCGACCCTGACCGTCGTTACCGCTACCGGCTTGGTACGGTTTGCGTACCAGCCTGTGYCGGCGATGCCTGCGAGTATCGCCACGACAATCGCGATGCGCCTGACGAGGCGGCTGCGTATCAGCGTTCCTGGCGGAGACAGGGGCGTGTCTGGCATAGGGTAGGGGATGCGAAGACGTCGGGTGCGAATGTTGCGCTGCATCAGCCTCACCGTCCGCGGTCTCTGTATCGTAGCCCATCCCAGCAACGCCCATGCAGCGCATCTCCGGGCCCATGTGATGCACGAGCGGGGCGAGGCGGCGTTGCACAGTGTCGTTACCGGCGCAGCCTCATTCCCGTGGCGCGCCGAGCTGGCGGGAGCGCTTCGAAATACGGTGCCATGGCGCAAAGTGCATGAACGTGCACCGCGTGTTTTCCCGAAGGCCGGACTGGGCGATGCCTGCCGTGCAGGCGCTGTCCGCGCCCCGGCTCGCGCTAACTGAGGAATGCGTAGTTTGGTCAGGCGCATATCCGAAAATTCCCATCGAAGAATGGGAAATTTCCGAATGTTCATTGTGGCAATTACCGGTAGCATGCCTGCCGCACCAGAGCGTATCGAGAAATTTCACGGAATTTTGCATTCCGATTTTCGAATAACAATTGGTATTTCGTCATCGCTTCACGGGTTGCCGCCGTACTGCCGTAGCTGTGCGCACGCCGCCAGAAAGGCGTCTCACGAAGGYCATGCCATGCCGAGAAAGCCGGCCTGCGGCCCCGCCTTCCATCTTTGGCATTGCGACTGCACCGTAATCCATAAAAGGAATTTTTTTAAATTTCCTCAAAGAATAGGACACGTCCGATTGATCCTCTCCGCACTCACCCAGTAGCATGTTTGCCGAATCGGGCCGGAGCGCCAAGCTCACGGTGTTTTGCAGCCCGGACTTCGAATAGACGTGGTTGCGTGGTGCGCCGCGGTGCAAAGCACCTAGTCACTTTTCGTTCCTGGCGTGCGCAACCAATCCGCCAGGAATCTTGCCGCGAAGCGGCAGGCGTGACAACGGAGAAGACATGGGCGTTATCGACAAATTCGAGGCATACGGCGCAAGGATGCCCGGGCGCCAGGCTTACCATCTGGACATTCCGCGCGCGGCCAGCGCGGCGGAACTGTCGGTGGTGTCGTTCGAGGCAGTGGAGCGATTGGGAGATCTCTATACCGTCACGATCCGGCTAACCCACCCGCTGGAACTCGACCGGGCTGAATACCTCAATTGTGATGCGACCTTCGTCATTGACCCCGGCGACGGCAGCGAACCGCGCCGGTTCGCGGGGTGGATATCGGCGTTCTCACGCACGAAGCGCACGCGCGATTTCTTCGCCTACGAAATCGTGCTCCGGCCACTGGCCGCGCGGCTCGAACTCGTCCGGACCACGCGCATCTACCAGAAC
>NZ_JBFTLX010000463.1:0-2223 GCF_056396665.1 Cupriavidus sp. 05T313
CCGGCTGGATGTTGTGGATGGTCATCGCACCCACCATCAGCGCCATCACCGCGTTGGGCGGAATGCCCAGCGTCAGCAGCGGGATGAAGGAGGTTTGCGCAGCGGCGTTGTTGGCCGATTCCGGGCCTGCCACGCCTTCGATGGCACCCTTGCCGAACTCATGCGCGTACTTCGAGGTCTTCTTTTCCAGCGAGTAGGCCGCAAACGAAGCCAGCGCAGCACCGCCACCCGGCAGGATGCCCAGCGCCGAACCCAGCACCGTGCCACGCAGCACCGCGGGGATCATGCGCTTGAAGTCTTCCTTGGTCGGGAACAGGTTGGTGATGTGGTCGGTGAAGGTCTCGCGGGCATCCTTCTGTTCCAGGTTCGCGATGATTTCCGCGAAACCGAACACACCCATCGCCACCGAGACGAAGTTCAGGCCGTCGGTGAGTTCAGGCACGTCGAAGGAGAAGCGCGCCGCGCCCGAGTTCACGTCGGTACCGACCAGGCCCAGCAGCAGGCCCAGCACGATCATCGCAATGGCCTTGACCAGCGAACCGGAAGCCAGCACCACGGCGCCGATCAGGCCCAGCACCATCAGCGAGAAGTATTCGGCGGGACCGAACTTGAACGCCAGTTCCGACAGCGGCGCAGCAAATGCCGCCAGGATCAGGGTAGCCACGCAGCCGGCGAAGAACGAGCCCAGGCCGGCGGTGGCTAACGCCACCCCCGCTCGTCCTCGCCTGGCCATCTGGTAGCCATCGATGGTAGTCACCACCGACGACGATTCACCCGGCAGGTTGACCAGAATGGCGGTGGTGGAGCCACCGTACTGGGCGCCGTAGTAAATACCGGCCAGCATGATGAGCGCGGCCACCGGCGGCAGCGTGTAGGTCACCGGCAGCAGCATGGCGATGGTGGCCAGAGGCCCCAGGCCCGGCAGCACGCCGATCAGGGTACCCAGCACGCAGCCCAGGAAGGCGTATGCCAGGTTTTGCAGCGTCAGGGCGGTCGAGAAGCCGAGGCCCAGGTTGGCTAGTAGTTCCATATGGCCGTCTCCTTAACCTGCCAAGAATGCAGGCCACACCGGCATCTGCAGATTGATGCCATACACGAACGCACCCATGCTGATCAGCACCAGGATGACCGCGTTTGCGACAGCGCCTTTCCAGCTGAATTCATGGCTGGCCATCGAGGACACCAGTACCAGGACCAGCACGGACAACACCATGCCCAGCGGCTTGAGCATGAGGCCGAACAGCACCACCGAACCCAGGATCCACAACAGCGTCTTGATGTCCCAGCGCGCCAGCTGATCTTCTTCCTTCTTGGCGGACAGGGAACCCCACAGCACCAGCGCGCCCAGCAGGGCGAGCACGATGCCGAGCCAGAACGGGAAATATCCCGGGCCCATCTTGGCGGCGGTGCCCATGGAATAACCACGTGCGACCCAGGAAAAGCCGAATCCGACCAGGATGAACATCAGGCCGGAGGCAAAGTCCTTTTGGCTACGAATGCGCAAAATGATTCTCCTCGAAAAAACTGCTTGAAATCCGTGCGGCCGTCGATGTTGCAGTGCGCAAAAATGACGCTTGCATTCGTCCTGCCGCTGGCAGGGTGGAAATTAAGGGGGGGACCTTTCAGCTACCTTTCAGATGTCTGCAAAAATGGTCAATCTCCGGGTATCTCCCTAGGCGACATATGAAGGCGGGCCGGACGGCATGGCGCCGGCGCCGGATTGCGCCTCGCAACGGGGGCGCGGCAGTGCTGACATGGCGCTGCGTTATCATCGTCGGCTGCGCTGCCGTTGCCGCCGCGTACGCAGCCCGCGGCCGATGCGGCGCGGCATTGGTACTGAAAGGGAAAGCCGTCTTGGAAAGCATTGACCATGTCATCCTGATCGGCGCCATCGTGATGTCCCTGGGCATTGTGGTGGGCGCCTTCTCGGCGCGCCTGGGCGTGCCTTTCCTGCTTGTCTTCTTGTCGGTCGGCATGCTGGCTGGCGTGGATGGCCCCGGCGGCATCCGCTTTGCCAACACCTGGCTGAGCTTCCTGGTCGGCAACCTGGCGTTGGCGGTGATCCTGCTCGATGGCGGCCTGCGTACCCGGCTGGCGACTTTCCGGGTTGCGTTGCGGCCGTCCCTGTCGCTGGCCACCGTCGGGGTCCTGGTCACGACCGGGCTGGTGGGCCTGTTCGCCGCCTGGGTGCTGGAGATCGACTGGAAGCTCGGCCTGCTGCTG
>NZ_JBFTLX010000464.1:0-2222 GCF_056396665.1 Cupriavidus sp. 05T313
GACAAGAAAGTAGGTCGCCCCCCGCAGGGGGGTGAAACCGCCTTTGACTTTAGGCCTTTGAAGTTGAAGTTGAAGTTGAAGTTGAAGTTGAAGTTATGCACGAGCACTCACCCCCCCGCCGATTCCCCCATCAAATCCACCCACTACCGCTCCAACACATAACCCCCAGGCGCATCCGCAAGCGCACCAGACCCCACATCCCGCGCACCAACCCGCCCGGTCGAACGCGCCGCCAGCCACGCTTGCCAGCATGGCCACCACGACCCTTCATGCCGCTCAGCCCTGGCAAGAAACCGCTCCGGACTCCCATAAGGCGCATTGGCGTCACGGGTTTCCACCCGATATCGCCGGCCAGGGTGCGAAGGTTCGGAAACAATGCCGGCATTGTGCCCCCCAGATGTAAGCAGGAAGGTCAGCGGGGCAGGGGTGAGCAGATGCAGCTTGTAGACCGAGCGCCACGGCGACACGTGGTCATGCTCGGTGCCCACCGCAAACACCGGAAACCGCAGGTCGGACAAGGCAACGGGCCGCCCGTCCACGCAGTAGCGCCCGGTGGCGAGTTCGTTGGAGAGGAACAGTTTGTGCAGGCATTCCGAATGCATGCGGTACGGCAATCGGGTGAGATCGCGGTTCCACGACACCAGGTCGCTCGGGCGCAGCCGCTTGCCGAGCAGGTACTCGCTCATCATGCGGGACCAGACCAGGTCGCGTGAGTGCAGCATCTGGAAGGCGGCGGCCATCTGCGGGCCATCCAGGTAGCCCTGCTGGTGCATCATCGCGTCCAGCGTGGACAAGGCGCTGCTGTCGATGAACAGGCCGAGTTCTCCCGGCTCGGTGAAGTCCGTCTCGCTGGCGAGCAAGGTCAGGGTTTGCAGCGGCGCGCCATTGTCGTCGCGGCTCAGCGCCGCGGCGCAGACGGCCAGCAGGGTGCCGCCCAGGCAATAGCCGGCGGCGTGGATGCGCGCGTCGGGGCAGCGTTCGCCGACCACGCGCAAGGCGGCCCGTATCCCCAGTTGCAGGTAGTCGTCGAGGCCCATGCCGGCCGCTTCGGCATCCGGGTTCTTCCACGAGATCATGAAGACCGTGTGGCCTTGCCCGACCAGGTAGCGCACCAGCGAATCCCGCGGCTGGAGATCCAGGATGTAGTACTTCATGATCCAGGACGGTACGATCAGCACCGGCTCCCGCCATACCTCGGCACCGGCCGGCGAGTACTGGATCAGTTCCATCAGCGCATTGCGGTACACCACCTTGCCGGGTGTGACCGCGACGTCCCGCCCGACCTTGAAGGTGGGCGGGCGGCGCAGGCTGGGATCGCGCGACAGGTCGGCCACCACGTCCTGCATATCGTGCAGCCAGTGCCGGGCGCCGTGCAGGAGGTTGGTGCCGCCGCTGGCGGCCGTGGCCTGCAGCACCACGGGGTTGAGCCACCAGGCATTGCCGGGTGAGCAGATATCGATCATCTGCCGCGCGCAGAACGATACGATCCGCTCATGGTGGGGAGACACGCCACGCAGCCCGTGCGTCAGCGACTCCCATAGCGCTTCGTTGTTGTGAAAGACGTCGCGCCAGAAATGGTAGGGCCACTGCGACCAGGCAGGGTCGGCGAAGCGCAGGTCGGACGGCCGCGCCGGCATGCCGGGCGTTGGCTGCGCGCTCGACGGCCCCGGCCACATGCCGGCGGCAGTGGCAATCGTTGCGCTCATCCACTCTCCCACGGCGGCGTCGACCTTGCCGGGGGAGATCGCCAGGTGCAATGCCCAGTCCAGCCCGGCCAGCCAGAACGAGGCCAGCGACATGCCTTGCGTGGCGCTGGCCAGGGTGGAGCGTACCTGCTCGTCGAGCTGGTGCCGTTCGGCTTCCATGGGGCCGCAGCCGCATTCCGCCTCGGGCGCTGCGGCGATTTCACTGGTCGGAGCGGGTGCGTTCATTGCATGTGCTGTCCGCCATTGATGGCGATATTGGCGCCGGTGACAAACGCCGCGTCATCGGAGCACAGGTAGGTAATCAGCGCGGCGACTTCTTCCGGCCGCCCGAGTCTGCCAACCGGGATCTGCGGCAGGATCCTGGCCTGGAGGATGTCGGCAGGCATGTCGGTGACCATGTGCGTGGCCAGGTAGCCGGGCGAGACTGTGTTGACGGTCACGCCGCCGGCTGCCACTTCCAGCGCCAGCGCCTTGGTGAACCCGTGTATCCCGGCCTTGGCGGCGCAATAGTTGGTC
>NZ_JBFTLX010000465.1:0-3182 GCF_056396665.1 Cupriavidus sp. 05T313
GCCTTGACGTTGGCGGGCAGGCCGCGCAGGGCCTTGAGCTTGGCCTTGTAGGCGGTGAGTTCGGCGCGGGTGGGGAGCTTGCCGTGCACCAGCAGGTGGGCGATCTCTTCGAACTCGCAGGTCTCGGCGATGTCGATGATGTCGTAGCCGCGGTAGTGCAGGTCGTTGCCGGTACGGCCGACCGAACACAGCGCGGTATTGCCGGCGGTCACGCCCGACAGGGCGACGGATTTCTTCGGCTTCGGGGCGGCGAGCGGTTGCGCTTCGGACATGGGGGAGTCTCCTTGGGGAATGCTGTGCTGACTGATGTTGCTTACGATCGTACTGCTGTGCAGTTGTGCTTACTTGGCCTTGCCCTGGGCAAACAGGGCATCCAGTTTTTGTTCGAAGTCGTGATAGCCAATGCTCTCGTACAGCTCGGCGCGCGTCTGCATGGTATCGACCACATTTYGCTGCGTGCCGTCGCGGCGGATTGCAGCGTACACGTTTTCGGCCGCCTTGTTCATGGCGCGGAAGGCCGACAGCGGGTAGAGGACCATCGACACACCGGCACCACCCAGTTCCCCGGTGGTGAACAGCGGCGTAGCGCCAAATTCGGTGATGTTGGCCAGCACCGGCACCTTCACGGCGTCGACGAACTTGCGGTACATGGCCAGGTCGGTCATGGCTTCGGGGAAGATGGCGTCGGCGCCGGCTTCCACGCAGGCCACGGCCCGCTCGATGGCCTTGTCCAGGCCTTCCACGGCCAGCGCGTCGGTGCGCGCCATGATGACAAAGTTCTCATCGGTGCGGGCATCGACCGCGGCCTTGATGCGGTCCACCATCTCGCCTTGCGAGACGATTTCCTTGCCCGGACGGTGGCCGCAGCGCTTGGCGCCGACCTGGTCTTCGATATGCATCGCGCCCGCGCCGAACTTGATCAACGACTTGGTGGTGCGGGCCACGTTGAAGGCCGATGCGCCGAAACCGGTGTCCACGTCCACCAGCAGCGGCAGGTCGCACACGTCGGTGATGCGGCGGACGTCGGTCAGCACGTCGTCCAGGTTGGAGATGCCCAGGTCAGGCAGGCCCAGCGAACCCGCGGCCACGCCGCCGCCCGACAGGTAGATGGCGCGGTAGCCTGCGCGCTTGGCCAGCAGCGCATGGTTGGCATTGATGGTGCCGACGACCTGCAGGTGAAATTTCAGATTTGAAAGGATTGCATTTCAATATTGAAATGCACGTTGCCTGCGCGCACAATCTCAAGATTAGCTTGCTACTGGCAAGAGCACTGTTTTTTCCGCTCCCATGACGATTGGCCTTCCCGCTCCGATCAACGCCGCCGGCACCGGCAATGCCGCGCGCCCCCGCATCTGGGCCATCGGCATCAGCCGCCTGTCGCGCGCCTTTGCCGACCTGATCCCCGGCTATGCCGCCCAGGCGGAATTCCGCATCGTCGGCAAGGGCTACGCGGCCGCCGCCAGCGCCGTCGCACGCGAAGCGCGCGAGGGCCGGCTCGATGCCGTGGTGGCGGGTGGCTCCAACGGCGCCTACCTGCGCCAGCATGTCGATGTGCCCGTGGTGCTGGTCAAGGTGACTGGCTTCGATGTGATGAGCGCGCTGGCGACGGCGCGGCGCATCTCGCCGAAGGTGGCGCTGGTGACGCACGCGGCTACCTATCCGGAGGTGGACGAATTCGTGCGGACTTTCTCGCTGTCGATCCCGGCCTACACGTACCTGACCGAGGACGATGCCGCCGCCCGCGTGAAGGCCCTCAAGCAGGAGGGCGTGAAGGTGGTGGTGGGGCCCGGCATGGTGACCGACCTGGCGGACAAGATCGGCCTGATCGGCGTGTTCCTGTACTCCGGCAATTCGGTGCGGGGCGCGCTGGAGGATGTGATTGAAGCGGCCCGCCTGCGCCGCATCGAGTCGGGCCGGCGCGACTACGTGAACACCATCCTGGCTCACCTCAACGAAGGCGTGGCCGCGGTCGACGCGGAAGGGCGCATCCAGACCTACAACCCGGCCATGGAGCGCTTTCTCGGCACGGCGCCGGCCGCCGCCCTGGGCCGCAAGCTGCAAACGCTGGCTCCGGCGCTGTCGCTCGACGGCGTGATGCAAAGCGGCAGCAAGGAGCTGGAAGCCATCCACAAGCTCGGCGACAAGATGGTGGTGGTCAACCGCATCCCCATCGTGACCGAGAACGGCACCGCCGGCGCGGTGCTGACCTTGCAGGACGCCAATGCCATCCACCGGGTCGACCGCAACCTGCGCTCGCGCAGCCGCGCCCGGCCGGCCGGGGTGCGCTACAGCCTTGATGATCTCGCCGGCGCTTCCCCCGCCATGCATCACCTGCGCGAACTGGCGCGTCGCTATGCGGCGGTGGATTCCACCGTGCTGGTGGGCGGCGAAAGCGGCACCGGCAAGGAAGTGCTGGCGCAGGGCATGCACGACGCCAGCCCGCGCCGGGCGTTTCCCTTCGTCGCGGTCAATTGCGCCGCGTTCCCCGAAACCCTGCTGGAAAGCGAACTGTTCGGTTACGAAGAAGGCGCCTTTACCGGCGCGCGCCGCGGCGGCAAGGCGGGCCTGTTCGAATCCGCCCACAACGGCACGCTGTTCCTGGATGAAGTSGGCGATATGCCGCCCGCGCTGCAGACCCGCTTGCTGCGCGTGCTGCAGGAAAAGCAGGTGCTGCCGATCGGCGGCCTGGACGCGGTGCCGGTCAATGTGCGGGTGATCGCCGCCACGCACCGCAACCTGGGCGAACTGGTCCGGCAGGGCAGCTTCCGCCAGGATCTCTACTACCGCCTCAATATCCTGCGCATCGAGATGCCGCCGCTGCGCGAGCGCGCCGGCGACCTGCCCGAACTGGCGGAACTGCTGTACCGCCGTGCCCAGGAACGCCTGGGGCAGCCGGCGCCGCAGCCGCTGCCGCAAGCGGTGCGGGCAAGGCTGGCGGGCTATGCCTGGCCGGGCAATATCCGCGAGCTGGAAAACGTGACCGAGCGCATTGCCGTGCTGGTGGCGGGGCGCGAGCTGGCGCCCCGGGATTTGCTCGATGAATTGCAGGCGGCCGCGCCGGAGTTGTTTGGCACGGAGCCGCAGGGCGATCCTGCGCCGCTGGCCGGCGGCTTGCGGCGCGCGGCGGCCGGGGCGGCGGACGATGCGGCCGGGGCCGGCTCGCTCGCGGGCGTGGCCCGCGC
>NZ_JBFTLX010000466.1:0-2673 GCF_056396665.1 Cupriavidus sp. 05T313
AATCCGGCTCAATCCGGCTCGTCCGCGTAATAGGCGGCGGCGCTCAGGATCAGATCGATCTCGTAGCGCATGGCGTCGTCCGGTGTCGCGTGGTGGAGGATTTTGCGCACTTGCGCCTCGGCCTGCTGATGACGCTCGCTCAGCGCCAGCGCCCATGCCACCGCGAGGCGCAGGCGTGGATGCTTGTCCAGTTCGGACTCGGGCAGCCATTTGAGCCATTCGAGCACGGCTGACAATTGACCGCGCGTCGCCGCCTCATGCAGGCAGCGCTGCGCCAGGCCGTAGGCGGTCTCGCGCTGGCCGCTGGCAAGCGCGTGGCGCGCGGCAGCTTCGGTCATGCCATGATCGGCAAGCCAGTGCATGGCGCGATCGTGCATCCCTTCGAGTTCCTGCGCCGGGAGGTCCGTCAGCCGGGCGCGCAGCGCATCGCGTGCCAATGCATGCAGGCGGAACCACTCGCCATGTTGGTCCGCGACGACAAACATCGGCGTGTCATGCATAAGACGCTGCAGGCGCTCCTTCGCATCCTGCAACCCCGTCACGGCGCGGCAAAGATCGGCATGCAACAACTCCACAATCGAGATACGCGTCAGGAATCCGGTATCCGCATCGGAGAGCCGGGCGAGCAGCGCGGTCACGAAGTGCTCGCGCATGCCGCCGGTGCTGTTGGCGAAGGCATCGATAGCGGCAACGGGATCGGGCGCATGGGTGATTGCGGCCAGCGCGAGTTGCAGGCCGAGCGGCCAGCCCTCGGTCGCGTCATGCAGCCTGCGCAACGTGCGCAATCTCCGCCAGCCACGCGGTGAAGCCTTCCAGCGGCCCGCGGGACGATCCATCCCCGTCCGGCAGCCGTCTGCCGAATGCTGGCCGCCCGCAGCCTGAGCGAATCGCGCTCGCGAGCCCTGTCAACAAGCGCCCCGGATCGTCATGCTCGTCCAATGACAGCCAGGCAACCGCGCTGCCGCGCATGATGTACTCGCGGTGCCACTGGATCAGCAGGGATGTCTTGCCGAAGCCGGCAGGCGCTTGCGCGATCGTCACGGGCCTGTCGACAAAGTGCTCGCAGTCCGAGCGCAGGCGTCGGCGCGCAAGGAGGTGGCGCGGTCCGCGCGGTGGACTGGTCTTGAGCGGGAATGCCGATGCTGTGACGCCAGTGCCACTGGTGGAATTTGTCATCGAATAAGCCCGGCAGGCTATGCCGTTCGCGTGGATGGGCAGAAGAGCCGGATGGGATGGGGCGGATCGCCAGTGCCGGCGATTATAGACAGGCCAGGCGCGTCGAAGGCCGCTCCCAGGGATATCCCTGTGCCGTTCCCCCCCGCCGCTGGGGGGAGCCTCCCACCCGCACGCTCCTAACATCCAATCCATGCAATACAACCACGAAAGTGATGCAATGCCGGCAACCAACCACGCAATCGCGACGACGCCAGGCGCCAATCCCGGGCCTGCAGCGATCACAAGGTTATCCACGGCTATGCATGCCATGCGCCGGCAGGCACAAGCGCCCGCCAATGCATCCATCTCGCTCTGACCCGAAACCGGCCTCGAAACATGTTCCGCCATCTGTTTGTTCCTGTCGATCCTAGCGATCACGGCGCCAATGCAACGGCGCAAGCCATCGCACTGGCTCGCAGCCACGGCGCGCGCATCAGCTTCCGGTACGCGCAGGCGGCAGGCGCGCGCGGCCCGTCGCAGGCCCGCGAGGCACTCGTCCGTGCCGATGCGGCAGCGCGTGCGCAAGGCTTGACAAGCACGGTGGCCAGCATCGTTGCCGAGCAGCCGGCGCGCGCGTTACTGGCCGCGGCGGACCAGGCGGGCTGCGACGCGATTGTCCTCGCCCATGGCACGGGGCAACTCGCGGAGCTGTCCTCCGCTGCCCGCCACATGCTGGTGCATGCCCGCATTCCGGTGCTGTCAATCGGCGCCAACTGCGTACCCGCGCCCATTCCGGCTATCGATCTGCTGCACAGCGAGTACAAGCGCCTGACCGCGCTGCTGCATGCCTGGCTGAACCTCCTCGAAACGCCGCCCCCGCCGGGCGCGTCAATGGCCTCGGCTCCGCTGCTGGCGGCGATCGAGTACGTTCGCTTGGTGGTCCATCCGCTGCTGCAGCGCAAGGAGGTCACGTTATTCCGCCGCCTGGGCCGGCGCAGCGAGGCCATGCGCGCGGAACTGGACGAGTTGTCCCGCCAGCACTTGCGTCAACAGAGCCTGCTGGATGAGCTTGCCACGCAAGTGGAGCAAGCCGACGGCAGCGCCCCCGCCTTTGCGGCGCTAGCCCAGGCCGTCGAGCAGTATGCCCGCCAGGTATGGGAATACATGGGCCGCGAAGAAGGCGTTGTGCTCCCGGCGGCGCGCCGCCACTTGACCGAGGGCGATTGGAACGATGTGCATTTGGCACTGACCCCCGCAGTGACTCACCACGTCGGGATACGCTCCGACGCCAGCTTTGCAGAGCTGCTGACGCAATTGACTCTGCCCCAACCCGACAAGGACTAAACATGCAATTCCTCGACGATTCCCTGCACCCCGAGAACCAGGACAAAGTGGTCATCACCGTGGCGCCTTACGGCCCCGAGTGGATGCCGGCGGATTTCCCCGAAGACATTCCGGTGACGATGGAGGAACAGGTGCAAAAGGCCGTTGACTGCTACAACGCCGGTGCCACGGTGC
>NZ_JBFTLX010000467.1:0-2107 GCF_056396665.1 Cupriavidus sp. 05T313
TGCCCTTGACGCCCTGCAGTGCCTTGGGCAACTTGATCTTGCTGTCGGCCTTGGCGCCGTCGCTGGCGGCCGCCGGATTCACGGGTTGGTTCATCTTCTCTTGTATTTCCCTGCAGCGCCTGGCCTTGATGGCTCAGGCTGCCGCCTCATTGCCTGCGCGTCCGGCGTCCTTGCCGTAACGGGTCCGCACATAGTCATCGACGATCGCCTGGAATTCCTCGGCAATCCGATCGCCGCGCAGCGTCTTGACCTTGACGCCGTCGACGAACACCGGCGCCGCCGGCGATTCGCCCGAGCCCGGCAGCGAGATGCCGATATTGGCATGCTTGCTTTCGCCCGGCCCGTTCACGATGCAGCCCATCACGGCCACATCCATTTCTTCCACGCCTGGGTAGGCAGTCTTCCAGGTGGGCATCTGCTCGCGCAGGTAGCTCTGGATACTGGACGCCAGTTCCTGGAAGGTAGTGCTGGTGGTGCGGCCGCAGCCGGGGCAGGCAATCACCATCGGGGTGAAGTTGCGCAGTCCCATGGTCTGCAGGATCTCCTGCCCCACATAAACTTCCTTCTCGCGCGCGGCACCGGGTTCCGGGGTCAGCGAGATGCGGATGGTGTCGCCGATGCCTTCCTGCAACAGCACCGAGAGCGCGGCGGTGGAGGCCACGATGCCCTTGCTGCCCATGCCCGCCTCGGTCAGCCCTAGGTGCAAGGCGTAGTCGCACCGCTTGGTCAGCTCGCGGTAGACCGCGATCAGCTCCTGCACTTGCGAAACCTTGCACGACAGGATGATCTGATTGCCGGGCAGGCCGATTTCCTCGGCCTTCTTCGCCGACTCGATGGCGGAGGTGATCAACGCCTCGACCATCACGTTCTGGGCCGGCCACGGCTCGGCGCGCTGCGCGTTCTCGTCCATGACGCGCGCCAGCAGTGACTGGTCCAGACTGCCCCAGTTGACGCCGATGCGCACCGGCTTGTCATGCCGGCAGGCCATCTCGATCATCTGCGCGAATTGCGTGTCGCGCTTCGCGCCCTGCCCTACGTTGCCCGGGTTGATGCGGTACTTCGACAGCGCCTTGGCGCAGTCGGGGAAATCCTGCAGCAGCTTATGGCCGTTGTAGTGGAAGTCGCCCACCAGCGGCACATTCACGCCCATGCGGTCCAACTGCTCGCGCAGGGCCGGCACCGCCGCCGCGGCTTCCGGCGTATTGACCGTGATGCGCACGATCTCGGAACCGGCACGCGCCAGCTCCTTGACCTGGATCGCGGTGCCGATGGCGTCCACCGTGTCGGTATTCGTCATCGACTGCACGCGCACGGGCGCATCGCCACCGATGGTGACCACGTTGTCGCCCCACACCACGCGCGCCTGGCGCGTCTTGCGGCGGGGCAACGGGCCGGGCAGGACCGGCATACAAGCCTGTTGATTCATAGCATTACCACCTTGCAATGCGGAGATACGCATGGCTGGAGAAACGACGTTTCAGGGCAGCGTCAGGCGCGCCACGTTGTTGCGGTTCGCGGACTGCAGGTCGACCGGCGTGCCGTTGCGGGTCAGCGACTCGACGCCCTTGACATTGCCGATCACGATTTTATAAGGCGGCGTACCACCGCCACTCAGATCCTGGCCGGCACGCGCGGTGCCGCCGAGTACGACCTTGCCGCCGCGGTCGCGAATCTCATACCAGGTGTCGGAAGCAAAACGGATCCGCAACTCGCCGGTACCGGCCACCGCAGTTGATACCGCGGTTGCGGCGGGCGCCGCAGCCGCTGGTGCCGCTGACGCAGGCATCGCAGGCGCTGGTGCCGCTGCCGAAGCGGCAATCCCGGCGGAGGCCGGGGCCGCCGGCGCCACCACGGCGGGGCCACTGGCCGGCAGCGCCTCGGAAGGCGCGGGGGCGTCGGACGCAGCCATCACCGGTGGCAGCGCGGCCGTCACGGTACCTGGCTCGCCGCCTTGCACCGTCGCTTCCGCTGCCGGAGGCGCCGTGAGGTTTTCCTTTCGCGCTTCCATCCATTGCTTGAAATGGTCCAGGCCGAACAACACGCCGCCGCCAATCACGGCGACGACCAGGGCCAGCCAGATCCAGCGGCCACCGGAGCCACCCGAGCC
>NZ_JBFTLX010000468.1:0-2095 GCF_056396665.1 Cupriavidus sp. 05T313
AGGTATCGAACGTGGAAGGTATCGAACGTGGAGTATCGAAAGTACTACCGGGTTCCAGAGTGGGAGACTCCATTGGAACAGGCGCTTGCGCGGTATCTGCCGCAGGCCGAACTCGACTCGCTTCAGCATGCCGAAAGCAAGACAACCCGGTTGCTGGGAACACAGTCGGCGACGATCAAGCGGTTCCTTGATGCCGGCGAGATCGGCAATGCCTTCTATTTGGAGTTGGGAGGATCCATCAAGGGCTTCTTCGCGCAGCAAGGACGGGCGGAGCGTATCAAGGACTATCCGTATCCCAGGCAATATGCGGTCATCAATAAGCTCTTTGTCCGTACTTTTTGTCTGCTGCTGCCTTTTGGCATTCTTACGGAATTCGAAAAGATCAATGCCAGCGTTTCAGGCTTCATGCATGGCAACATGATCTGGCTGGTCATTCCATTCAGCACTATGATCTCGTGGATGTACCTCGCGCTGGAGCAGGTTGGCGAAAGCACGGAGAACCCGTTCGAAGGAAACGCCAATGACGTGCCCATGGCACAGATCTGCCGGAAGATTGAACGCGAACTCATGGATATGCTTGGCGAGAAGAGCGATGTTCCCGAGCCAGCGGCAGAGCACGGTATTGTCCTCTAGCAGGCTGCTGAAGTACTTACCGTGAGATTGGCGCATCTTCTGCCAGTGCGGCTGATGGACTCTGTTTCTTTACAATCCGGAGGCCGCGCGCCACTTCATCAAGTTTTTCGGCCGTTGGGCGCCGTTTCACGCTCGCCGGGCGTTCGACTCATCAACCGGACATCGCGCCAGTTCGCCATGACCGAGGTGGGCCAAGAGTTTTACCAGCACGCGATGGCGCTGCTACGCAGCGCGGAGGTTGCCGAAGAAGTCAGAATTTGGGCGTCAGCACTTTCCGAAGGCGCGCCTGGCCGTGGTGACGCCTTCGCATCAGAGCCCGACCGGCGTCGCACTGACACTGCAACGGCGCGTCGAACTGCTCGACCGGGCCGGTGAGCAGGGGGCGTGGATCATCGAGGATTCGCTGACCGCGTGGCGGCACGGTGCGCCCGGGCGGCGTGGCTTGATGATGGGCTTTACCAATCTCCGCAGCCAGTCCGAGGCCGATCGCCTGGTTGCGGAGCTGATGCGCGCGCTGAAAGCGTAGACGATCGTCAACGGATGCTTGACAAATAGACAACCAGTCGTCTATTGTTCCTTCCATCCCCTCATTGACCATTTCGACATGCCAAGACCCGCCAACCCCGAGATCCGTAACCGCCTGCTYATCGACGGCGGCCGTGTTATTCACAGGTCCGGCTTCAACGGATCTGGCGTGCAGGACATCGTAGCTGCCGCAGTGGTTCCCAAGGGATCCTTCTACAGCTACTTCGACAGCAAGGAGGCCTTTGCCGCCGAAGTGCTCGAAGCCTATTGGGATTCCATTGAACAATGCCACGGCAAAGTGATGTACGACGCGCGCATTACGCCGTTGGCCAGGATCGAAAAGCTGTTCGAGTTGCTGGTAGGGGACCACGCGGCAGAAGAATTCACGCTGGGGTGCCTTGTGGGCAACCTTTCCCTCGAATTGTCCAATACCAGCGGTGAAGTTCGAGTTGCTCTGGAGCGCATTCTGGCGCGCTGGGAAGGCCTCATCACAGCCTGCCTTGATGAGGCCAGGCTGCGCCAGGAACTGCCGGCGGACTGTGATTCCGCGCAGCTCGCGTCCATCATCATCGAAGCCTGGGAGGGGGCGGTCCTGCGCAGCAAGGTCGAGCGCAATGGCGACGCCTGCCGACGATTTCAGCAAGTCACGCTGAAGCGGTTGTTGTACTGAAATTTTTTTGCATTTTTAAATAGACGACTGGTCATATATAACGCAGCGGCGCGCTCACGCGCTAAGAAAGGAGTCTTACCATGTCTTCARWTCGCAGCCTCRAYMAAGGYGTATCGCGACGYAACCTGCTGSTSGGCAGCGCGGCCGCCGCCAGCGCGCTGGCGGCTTCCAGCTTGCCCGGACCTGCTGCGGCGGCACCGTCGGCAATGGGATCGAGTCCCTCAACGGCACGCGGCAAGGCCTCAGGCAGCTACATCACGGCAAAGG
>NZ_JBFTLX010000469.1:0-2715 GCF_056396665.1 Cupriavidus sp. 05T313
GGGGCCTCATTGGCGGCAAGGCGATGGTGGACATACTGGCCGACGGCTACACCCTGCCGCTCGCTCCGTCGGCCTGCACGCCACCCGCAACACCTACAAGAAGTTCAACTACATCCGGCCACCGCCCTGAAGGCCGCCGCGGTCTGCCCGGGATACCACACGTGGTGGTGAACCCGAAGCTGCCTGCTGGCAACTTGCCGCCGACGCGCGCCAGTGCCCGGATACGATTACGTTCAGCTCGGCGGGCGTGGGTTCATCGGTCCATATGATGGGCGAATTGTTCAAGCTCAATGCCTGCGCACCGCTGGTCCGCGTGTCCCGCAAGGGAGACGTACTGCCTTTCGAATTCGTACGATTTAGCAAAGTGAAAAATTGTTAAATTTTCGAATAATTCAGACAATTCCTAAATACATTCCAGCGTGCCTCGGGTAATGATTCTCTCTTTCCATTAGCTCTGAAGGAATACACCTGAACAATGGCGGCTGCCTTGGCATGCGACGCAAAGGCAATCTTGGGAACCTCATGACTTAAAGATGCTTTACATGTATTAGCGTCTTCCATGAGTGCACCAGCGAAGAGCGGACTGCCCACGCCTTCGACCCCAGCCGAACTACTGGCCATTTTTCTCAATCGACGCGCAATGGGGCGGAAACGTGGATGCCTACGGCAACACCTCGGGAACGTGTTGCGTGGGGATGCCGCGGGTCTACCGACCCGGCCTGTAGGTCACCGTCAAGTGGAAGGCACGGGACGGGGCCAAGATCCTCTATGGGAGCAAGGTGGTCGACGTCGAGCCCTACACCGAGGCCGGCACCATCTATGCCCATATCTTCCCGAACGACGTGGTCTGCGTGGTCGTGTCGGCGCGCTACGACGCACAATGCCTCAATCACCCCATTCCCTATCCGGTTAACCCTGACGAAGTGAAGGCGCTCCAACGATGAAACGCGATATCGCCGCACCGCGGCGCATTGCCCTCGGCAAGGCCGTTCTCCTGTCCCTGTTCCTGGCCGGCTGCGCCGGCGGCAGCGGCATCTCGACTGACCGCTCCGACAAGTTCGTTTATGCCTCCGTGGGCGGCGTCAATCATACGAATCGCTTCGTCTACGAGTTCAGCATCGACGGAACGCCCGGCCACAACATGCGCGCCTATGGCTCAGCCAATGCCGGAACGTGTTGCGTAGGTGTGCCACGAGTCTATCGCCCCGGCCTGCAGGTCAAGGTGAGCTGGAACATGCCGGAGGGCAGGAAGGACGTCATCAAGACCAAGGTGGTCGAGATTGAGCCCTATACCGAGGCCGGCACCATCTATGCCCACATCTTCCCGAACGACGTGGTCCGCGTGGTCGTGTCGGCGCGCTACGACGCACATAGTCCCAATCACCCCATTCCCTATCCGGTCGATCCGAACAAGTCGAAGGAGTTCCAACAATGAAGCGCTATATCGCTGCCCCCGACCGCACGCTCCCACCAGATCCGGCCGAATGCTGCAGCCTGACGCCGCGCGAGGTTTTCCGTGTGTTGGGGACCAAGCCCGCCTGCACGTTCGTGCGTCAGCCGGTTTGCCAGATCCTGGTCAACGTGGGGCTGTTCTTCGATGGYACCAACAACAAYATGGAGAGGGACTACGAAAAACCGGAACCCGCCAARCGCTTCCATAGCAATATTGTGCGCCTGTATAACGCGTATCCCGATGAGAAACACAATACACCGGGGGAGAGCGAGTATTACTACCCGTTCTACATGCCAGGTGTGGGCACGCCCTTCCCGCAAATTGGTGAAATGGGCGAAAGCACCTACGGGCGGGCCTTCGCCGCCGGCGGGCAGGCCCGCATCCTGTGGGGCCTGCTGCAGATCTACAACGCCGTGCACCGAGCGGCTTTTAGCGGTCAGTCCWTGATGACCGATGACGAGATCGCCGCGAAGATCAAGGACTACGAGCGSCGCRTCGACCACCAGCAGCGGCCCGACCCGGAGGACCCGCCGCGCAAGCGCAAGGACTGGYTCGYGCCGCTSACGCAGGAACTGTCGAAGAAGCTGCGSGCCAGGCTCGCTGGCTGGCCAGCGGCCACTCCGGCTGGGCCGCGGAGATACTSAAGCCGCTGCCCGCGCTGGTGAAGAAGACGGTTCACTATATCGCCGCCCACGAGCAGCGCATGAATTTCCCGGTCACGCGGATCGYCGGCGGCCAAAACGTCGAGGAGGTGCTGTACCCCGGCATGCACTCGGACGTGGGCGGCGGCTATGGGGCGGGCGACCAGGGCAAGGCCCGGGATGGCCTGCCCGCGCTGATGTCGCAGATCCCGCTGCTGCATATGTACAAGGCGGCCCTGCTGGCTGGCGTGCCGCTTACCACGTATCCATATCTCGATGGCGATGCAAGAATGGATGTCGAGATCGACCCCAGCCTGGTGCAGGTCTGGAACCAGTACATGCGGTGGAGCCGTTGCGAAGGCGGGCCSTAYAACGAGCAGMTCAGCCAGCACTACGCGCGCTTTTTCCAGTGGCGTGCGTGGCTGCTGCGGCGTTTGGAACAKMGCCCTTTCTACCTCGCGKCCAATCCCCAGGACCAGRYSGACCTGCAGGAATCGAATGACCGCCTCAAGGGCGACCTGGTRCTGGTGCGATACCGGGCCGCGCCCSATCGTTCCCCTTATGGGGATCGCAACCCGCTCATGCTGTCGCCCCAGGAGCGTGCCGGGGCCAACCTGATGC
>NZ_JBFTLX010000470.1:0-2024 GCF_056396665.1 Cupriavidus sp. 05T313
GGCCTCGGCTCCAATTATCGTGGTGAATTCGATTTGACTGTGAGCGCTTTCGAAATAGTATTGCATGCCATATCGATATTCCAATAGACCATATCGAGCAAAATATGGTCATCGCAAAAAAATATCTTGATGAAACATTAAATTTAAGAAGCCAAAGCGTTATAAGTGGAATTTGCATTAGCCAAGGGGAAAGTAATCCACTTGAGATTTTGATGAAATGTCGTGTTCTCATTTTCCATTCATTTTTCTTGGTGTTGGTAAGGATGGCCCGTTTTCATTGTTTCTATTTTTTAATATAGACCGGATGGTAATCGCCTCTCGAGTGAAGATGATTATTACAAATAGTCCGGAAGTAATCCGAAAAATTGAATATTTATTTTGGTCTATAATAATATGACGTTTAAATATAGTTGCTTCTCCCCAGATTACAATTTCCGGAAGCCATGCAACAAGTACGACAAGGAGAATTGTGCAAACAGTTCTACTGATAACGCCGCGCCATGTGCGCTCTCGCAATAATGCATCTAGCTTTCTGCTCATTTTTTCATTTCCTTGCCGGGCACGAAGGATCCGCCTCCTTGTATCGTCGAACCTGCTGTCGCACCAGCGTAGCCAGGTAGCGGATTGGGAAATCCCTGAAGAATAGCGGGAACCGCTGGATTGACCGAGCCACCAGGGTAAATTAGCTTGGGTGCGTTCTGTCCAAAAATAGTTGTTGTGGCGGTTCCAGCGAGCCAGCCTAATCCTCCAAAGATCGACCCTACGGCACCCGCCAGTAGGGGGCTATCATTCTTTCCATAGTACGTATTATTGAAGGTTGTATTCAAAATATTGGTTGCGCCACCGAGAAACATATTGCCAGTAAAGCCAGTTGCGGCACCAATTGGCGCAGTCAGTGCACCGGTTGCCGACGCAAAGGCCGACTGAGTCGGGTTGACTTTGCCGTCCTGCGCGAACTGTCCTGCGGCATCAAAGCCCCCGCCGCCGACCGCCCCAATCGCTACAAGCGTTGCGGTGCTGCCTGCGGCTACGGCCGGGGTACCARTTGCGGCGAGTGCGCCAACAGATGCTGCAATGACGGCGGCGCCGATCTTATTGTCGAGGGACTGTTCTCTAGCTACTGCCGACGCAACTTGACCTGCAGTCGGCTGAGTCAGGCCGTTGTCTGCATAGAAGTTGTTGATTCGATCTTGCGGCAGGTATTTCGAGTAAATGCCTGCATCGGCTTTTTGCGCGTCTGTTGCGAAGAACATGTAGCCCGGCCCACTCGTGCCATCCGATGGGGTCATTCCGTGACCCTGACTCAGAAAGCTACTCGCCGCTTGATCCCATGCACCGCCAACGCCATTCTGCACTTGACGAAAGCTCTGTTGTGCAAGGCGCTCCTCGGCGTCGGCAACCTGAGCATCGGACGGAGCTTGCCCGCCATTGAGCCGCTGTGCGAAAGCCTTGGCATTGTCTTTGATCCACTTCTGCTCATCTGGATGCAACTGCCGATTGAACCGATCCACATTCGCGGCCGCCGCCGCACCCGACCCACCACCCACAACGGCACCAATGCCACCCGCTGCAATGTTCGCCGCCACATTCCCGAGCGCTTCATTCAGCCCCGCATTGCCAGTATCCGTGCTCTCTGACACAGCATTGCCAAGCTCTTGAAGCTTGGGCGCAGCCAGCGACGACGCACCCGCACCGACTGCGCCGGCCACCGCGTTGTCGCCACCCAGGCCCGCAACAAGCGCGCCGCCTGCGGCGTGCAGCGCCGCACGGTAGTCGCCGCCTTCCTCCCATTGCTTCGCGTCGGCAAGGTACTTGTGTTCCATCTCGCTATCCCCGGCGTCATGGGCGGCCCTGGCATTCGCGCGCGCCTCCTTTTCCTTGGCGCCGGCCACGTCGCCCACCGTCTTGGCGACCGCCTCGCCGGCGGCCTGGGCGGCGGCCATCATGTCGGACTGCTTGTTCAGCACCTGGTCCAGGTTGGGGTTCTTGCCGACCGTGCTGTTGGTGCCGGCGGTGTCCCGCCG
>NZ_JBFTLX010000471.1:0-2990 GCF_056396665.1 Cupriavidus sp. 05T313
GAATACCGGCTTCCGACGGCGAGGTCTATTGTGATGTTGCTCCGCAGGACCGCAGACCTGGCTGGGAGAGGTCTTGTGTKGCATAAAGCACTATCTTTGCCGAAGTTCCACCGGTTGCCGTCGTTGACCTGATGTACTTCGGGTATCGCTTACCATCCATGCGATTGGTGGAACTTTGCTCAGCAATTAGGGGGGAGGACGGGCGGCGCAGGAGCGCCGCCCGTTGTCTTTACGGCTGGGTGCGGTCGAGATGCCCGGTGTCAAGCGCGGGGTAGACCAGTTGTTGCATGACTTCTACGAGCTGTGCAGGTGCCGGGCGTTCCTGGCCGCCGGCATTGCGCCCGCGCCGAAGCGCCGGGGTGCCCCCTAGGATGGCGATGTGGGCGTTGCCGCGCGACGTGCCCCCGGCGAATGCCGCAAAAGTGTGCCGGAAACTGCAGAATGTGAGAGGGCGCTCGCCGAAGCCAAGTTCCTGTCGGACGTAGCGGGAAAACCAGCGGCTGAAGGCCATTGCACGGTAATCGGCGCGGTCCGTCGCTAGCTGGGGAAAAAGCGGGCCGCTGCCGCGCGCGGTGCGCTCGCCGGCGACATAGGCAGGGAGGCCCCACCGCAGCAAATGCGAATGGAGCGGGACATGCCGTACCCCGGCTAGTGAGGCAGTCGCGTCGTCGCGCCTGCGCTCACGAAAACGCAGGCACCACACCCCCTCGAGTTCGAGGACGTCGGACAGCTGGAGGCGGCAAAGTTCCGGCAAGCGCGCGCCGGTGTAGAGTCCTAACAGGGGCAGCCAGTATGCGGCGTCGCCCCAGGTCTTGACCTGACATTCTCGCTGTGTGTAGACGGGCGAAGCAAGCAGCGCATTGAGCTCCGCGATGGTGAATGCACGGGGGGGATTACGACGCGCCCACGATGCCGCGGGCCGCGCCTTGACGCTGCGTAACAGATTTTTGGCTGAGGTGTCAGATTGTCGGCGCATGGTTTCGCCAGGCCGTTGCGATGTCAGGTGGTACGAATTCGGTTGGTGTTCACGACGGCAGTCTTCTTCGTACGGGGGCGTCGGAGGGTGAGGCTCGAAATTATGCGCGAAGGCCTGGGCGCGGGGTGTAACGATAACAGGCTTCATCTCTAAATACTCCAATGTGGTAGGAGCTTTGTATAGCGAGGGCGGCCATCACCGCGCCCTGTCTAAAACGAATTTCCAGAAAAATTAAAAAGARCGTGAGCGCGTGCGACTTAAAATGAAGTCGCAAAGTTGGCGGCGCCGTGCCAATTGGTTGTTCCTGGCCAATTGCTTTGTCACAGATGCCTGCGGACTATGGCGGGGATGGGGACCTCGCGGCGCCTTGCGACTCTGGGCAGGGCTCAGGGGGCGAGGCGCTGCGCGGGGCGGCCGGGGGGGCTAGGCGCACCTACCACTCAGCAGGCGGCCGCGTTGTGCTGTCGCAACGCGACCTGCGACGGAGTGGTTGGCAGCCGGTCCGACGAGATATCACGGGCTGGCCGGGCGTCACATACAAACTTGGTTGCTTCTAGGAGTCAAAAAAGGACTCTTTCCAACTCCGCCACGCTTCATCAACCATCCTTGTTGGCCTCCGGCGTTTGGTGGAAGTCCGTTGTCTTGGGGAGCCCCTCGCGCCACCAGCATGGCGTCGGCGGACGAGCCGGCATCCGCCGTGGCGGATGACCAGGCGGCTGCGCAGGCTGATGGCGTGGCGGCAGTCTCGCTTTGCTCCGCCTGCTGCCCACGGGTGCCTCACCAAACGAGGTGGCCAATCGCTACAGTCAAAAGAAAGGGGGAGAAGGAATACCTGACAGGCTGCTGCCGTCTTGGGCTGTACTGGATGTTGGGCTTCTTGGACTTCTTCCGCAGCGCAGGCGTTTGCTCTGAGTTCGCGTGTTGAGAAGACTCAGTTGAACGGAAGCGCGCATCGCATCTTACAGACAAATTGACGATTGAAAGGTGCGCAGTGGTCTCCACCAAGCTGAGCATCGTCGTCTCGTAGGTGCTGGCCTATAGGTCGTGGTCCGGCCGTACCGGGGCTTGCTGGTAGTTTCAGCGGTTTAACCGGTCGGGTCGTTCAGGGGGGCTCGAGGAATAGTCCACGTGGGCAGATGGCGCACGGGTTCAGTCAGGGACGGGAAGAGTGCACAGGAAAGATTCAAGAACATCGCTTCGCCGCCGAACGATGGCGTAGGAAAGTGAGGGGCCCGTTCAAGGGGGGAGGGCAGGCCCATCCGGCCGGCACCCGGAGTTGAATCCTTGATGAACTGCCGCGTTAGAGCGAAGCGCGTGACTGATTACCATCTTGGAAGGCTTGTAGTCGCTCCTAGGGGGAGAGTTGAACCTCATCGCGCAGCCGTGCCATGCGGCGAAGCTGTGTTGCACTCCGAGTTGCGAGCGCAAGATGCGCGAGCTAGGTATTGAAAAGGATTACGGCTACGGTTCCGGCCTGTTGCGATAAGGGCTGGCACCCGTGTCGAGTGGAACATTTCGCCGCAAAACACCCAAAAAGGTGGAAGGGTTTGCCATTTTGCGGGTGCTGTATTAAGCACGCTATGGCGAGGAAGGTGGAAGGTTTTGCCACCATCAAGGATTGATGGCGGCTCACGCATCACCGCCTGGCGCCCCGGTCAGAAGATGCCGTGCGCAATACCGAATGCGCTGGGTGCCGGCCATTCAGGATGGTTTGGTCCTGTAGACGCGCAACTGCTTTCCCTGCAAAGCATAGCCGTGCACGATGCCGCTCTCCTTGAAGGCCGCGAGGTGGCGTCGCACATGCCGATTGAAGTCCTTTTGCGCATAGGTGGAGCCCGCGGCTGCGTGCATCGCGTGCAGGTCAAATGGCAACAGGCAGGAATCGGCTTTAATAAAGCCATACAACCAGCTTGCGAGCCCGTCCTTCATGGCCAGGCGCTCACTGGCCTTCATAAACGTCAGGCTGCGCGTCAGTATCGGCATCAAATCCTCCGACAACCAGACAGACCAACAC
>NZ_JBFTLX010000472.1:0-1935 GCF_056396665.1 Cupriavidus sp. 05T313
GCGTTGTATGGTCAACATGCACTTAAAATCACTTTAAAGGCAGGGACGGCCGCGCACGTGACAAAGACCAATGCCCGGCATGGCGGCACCAAGCCGCGCCGGCGGCGTTTAATTATCGGGATTCTCAATCCAGCCTGGATTTCAACAAGAGCTCCATGACGTCGTTTACGTATGATGCTGTGCTAGCGGACGAGCCTCCTGGATGGCCAGCATCCGACCGGAGCACGCCCTCGTCGGCCGATGTATCGGCGCGCGACGCCTGGGCGCTGCTCGAAGCCACAGGCGGACTTGCCCTGCAAATCGATGTCACGGGCTACATCATGCTGGCAACGGAAGCATCGGCTCAGTTGCTGGCCTTTCCCCGGGAATACCTGCTCAAGTCCTCGATACTGGATGTGGTCTCGTTCGAACAACGCGAACAGCTCGCCGAGCTGCTCCTGGCCTGCGAACAAGAGGGTTCCTGGCAGCGCGGCCGGATCCGGTTCTCCGGCGGGGTGGGCGAAAGCCGATGGCTGGACCTCCGGGTCTGCCGGTACGCAAATGAAGACGGCGGTGTTTGTCTGTTGTTGTTTGGCTACGACATTACGCACTGGGTTGACAATGAACAGCGACTTATCGAGGCATCCTTTCGCGACCCATTGACCGGCGTGGGCAACCGCGCATTCCTGCGCGAGCGCATTTCCGCTTACTTTGCCGAAGACGGAACGGGAAAGACGCCGTTTGCGGTCGCCTTGATGGACCTCGATGGGTTCAAGAAGGTGAATGACTCGCTGGGCCATGAATTCGGCGATGCCTTGCTAAAGCAAGTCAGCGTGCGGCTGCTGGACGCCGTTCGCCCCAAGGATGTGGTCGCGCGGCTGGGCGGCGACGAGTTTGTGCTGCTATTGGACGGGATCGCATCGGAAGCGGCGGCCATCGGCCTGGTTGAAAGAGTGATACATGCCTGCAGGCAGCCCTTTCATCTCGCAGGCTGCCAGATCCGTGTCACCACCAGCCTCGGACTGACCTTCGGCACGCACGCCCATCAGTCCGAGTCGCAACTGCTCAAGCGCGCTGACCTCGCCATGTATGACGCAAAGGCGCAGGGCAAGAACCGCTATTGCGTCTACACGCCGGAGCTTGAGCATCGCCTGGATGAACAGTTCCGGATAGAGCAGGGCATGTTCGAGGCCGTCCAGAACGGCGAGTTCCTTCTCCACTATCAGCCCATCGTGTGGCCCGGTTCAGGCGAGGTCTGCGCAGTCGAGGCGCTGATGCGATGGGAGCACCCGACGGGGCCAGTCCCCCCGAGCGTGTTTATCCCGGTTGCGGAGCATAACGGCCTCATCAACCACCTTGGGGCATGGGCCCTTCGCTGCGCCTGCGCGCAGCTGGCAAGCTGGGATGCGCTGGGCCTGCATGTGGGATATATATCCGTCAACGTCTCGCCGGTTCAGTTCAGGCACCCGGGATTCGCGGATAGCGTCAGAAGGGCGATCAAGGACGCTGGCATCAGTTCGCACCGGCTGGTCCTGGAGATCACGGAAGGCGCACTGATGACCGACCCCGAAGCGGCCCAGGACTTGCTGATGGAGCTGCGCGCCCTGGGAGTCCGGTTCGCGGTGGACGACTTCGGGACGGGCTATTCCAGCTTGTCTTACCTTCGCCGCTTCCCGCTCTCGGCTTTGAAGATCGACAGGAGCTTCGTCGCGGACATGATGGACTCGCCGCACGCCAGGACCATTGTGTTTGCCGTGTTGTCCCTGGCGCGGGAACTCGGGCTGGTCGCCATCGCGGAAGGCGTGGAATCAAAGGAGCAAAGCCAGTTGCTGGCCGAACAAGGGTGTGAGCTGGTACAGGGGTGGCGCTACGCAAAGGCAATGAGCCCGGTCCAGTTCGTGAAACAAACGCAAAGCGGAAAGCTGCGCCTTGGCAGCTCGCAAGTATTCTCGAAGT
>NZ_JBFTLX010000473.1:0-1929 GCF_056396665.1 Cupriavidus sp. 05T313
CCTCTACTAGCGAGCGCTTGACGGCGGTGTACTCTCGCGAGTGCCTACCGTCCCAAAGAGCCTAGCGCCAGTCCATCCGGACCGGTTTGAATGCTATGTARCRTCTATRCAACATACTCCGTTGCATAGCCACCCGCCTCTCCGTGGAGGGGCGTTTACAGAGAACTCGCCCAAAGGCGAGCGTCCCCGCCCTTGGGCAATGGCTGGAAATCGATCCAGCAAAAAGCAAGCTGCAAATCCGGCCGGTGTTCTGGCCTTCCTCGCAACGTTCTAGACTCCCCCTGGCTGTTCGGCCCGGTTCGTCTAAGCAAGAAATGGTTGGGATTGGACAGTTCAGGCCGAAACCCTCCCCTTGTCCCAACAAGGTCGATGCTCCTTACGTTGGAGCTACCCGGACACGATAGTGCGTGTCGCACGGAATCCGGCATTGTATCTCGTCTACGCCGGCCGACGGCGCCGCCAGTTGCGGCGGCACCAGCCGGCGAAGGCGCGGCGCCTACTTGAGCGCCCGTTCCAGCGCGGCGATGAAGGCCGCGTTTTCCTCAGGCAGGCCGATGGTCACGCGCAGCCATTGCGGCAGGTTGTAGTTGCCCACCGGACGCACGATCACGCCCTGCCTGAGCAGCGCCAGGTTGACGCGCGCGCCGGCGCCGTCGTCCTGGCCCACGCGCACCAGCACGAAATTGCCTGAAGATGGCACGTACTGCAGGCCGAGCCGGTCGAAGGCCGCCACCAGTTGCGCCTTGCCGGCACGGTTGCGTTCCGCGCTGCGCTTCAGGAAGGCCGTGTCGGCCAGCGCCGCCACCGCAGCGGCCTGCGCCAGGCTGTTGACGTTGAAAGGCTGGCGGATGCGGTTGAGCAGGTCGGTCAGCGCCGGCTGCGCGACCGCATAGCCGATGCGCAGGCCGGCCAGGCCATAAGCCTTGGAGAAGGTGCGCGAAACCAGCAGGTTCGGATACTTGCGGACCCACGCCACCGAGTCGTACTGCTGCGCGTCATCCAGGTATTCGTTGTAAGCCTCGTCCAGCACCACCACGACATCGGCCGGCACCTTGGCCAGGAAAGCCTCGATGGCCGCCGCCGGCAGGAAGGTGCCGGTCGGGTTGTTCGGGTTGGCGATAAAGATCAGGCGCGTATCCGGCACGATGGCGGCGGCCATGGCGTCGAGATCGTGCCCATAGTCACGGGCCTTGACCTCGATGGCGCGCGCGCCGATTTCCTGCGTGGCCAGCGCATACACCGCAAAGGAATGCTCGGCGTAGATGACCGACTCGCCCGGCTTCACCAGCGCGTGCGCGGCGATTTCCAGGATGTCATTGCTGCCGTTGCCCAGCGTGAGCCAGTCGGCCGGCACATCGAAACGGGCCGACAAGACAGCCTTCAGTTCGAAACCGTTGGCATCGGGGTAGCGGCCCAGGTCGGCGACGGCGGCGGCGATGGCCGTCCTGGCCGACTCGGGCATGCCGAGCGGGTTCTCGTTCGAGRCCAGCTTGACGATGGCGGACTCGTCCAGGCCGAATTCGCGCGCCACTTCGGAAATCGGCTTGCCCGCCACGTACGGAGAGATCGCCCGCACATACTCGGGACCGAACTGCTTGCCTTGCTCTGCCATCCTGGCTCCTTGGTGATCGTCTTTCGCGGATCGCGATCCGCGATCGCCGATCCGTTCTTCGGTCTGGCTGYCGCCCGGGCGGCAAGCCTTGCTATCGGCTGGACGGGTATGAACCCAGCACTTTGAAGTAAGCCGCGTTACGCCGGAGTTCTTCCAGTGCCCGCGCCACCGAGGCATCGTGCTGGTGCCCTTCCACGTCGACGTAGAAGTAGTACTCCCACGCGCCGCTGCGCGCCGGGCGCGACTCGAAGCGGCACATCGACACGCCGTTGTCGGCCAGCGGCGCCAGCAACTGGTAGACCGCGCCAGCCTTGTTG
>NZ_JBFTLX010000474.1:0-1885 GCF_056396665.1 Cupriavidus sp. 05T313
GAGGGGTTGAATTCCAAGATCGCCACTGTGCAGAAGCGAGCCTGCGGCTATCGCAATCCGGACCACTTTAAGATCGCCGTCTACTTCCACTGCGGTGGTCTCAACCTACATCCAGCTGCGCTGACCCACACGAAAGTCGGATGAACCATTATTTAAGACGCTGTGTTTAGAATGCACGAATGGCGGCTCTGGCACCGAACTTCAGCCGTTGGCGCAGGCCGGCGCGAATGGCCGAAACTGGCTGTGGAACGGCCGTGTAGCGCGGACAGCAGTAGCCGACCCGGAGTGCCCTCTCGCCACCTCGATCGAAC
This sequence comes from Cupriavidus sp. 05T313, assembly GCF_056396665.1. Lineage (NCBI taxonomy): Bacteria > Pseudomonadati > Pseudomonadota > Betaproteobacteria > Burkholderiales > Burkholderiaceae > Cupriavidus > Cupriavidus sp. 05T313. Next base: position 312 of record NZ_JBFTLX010000474.1, read on the forward strand.
GCTCACTCGCATCTAGGGGATACCTCACCAACATCCACCTCGACCTTGATGGGCAGGGAGCCGGGTTATCATTTTGAGTCCTTTTGCAAGAGCTTCTCGTGCAACTCGATGGTCAGCGTTTCGACCCGCTCAGTTAATTTTTGGGTAAGTTCGGTCAGTTCCGTATTCCGCTGCAACAACTCCAGCAGTTGTGCCGCGGTTTGCGCGGAAATTGCCTGCCGCTGCTCGTTAGCGACAGCAAGGGCCTCCCTGTGTTGCGCGTCAGCCTCGGCGTGCGCGTTGTCTCGCGCTGCCTGTCGCGTCTGAGCAAGCAAAATGAGCGGCGCGGCATAAGCTGCTTGGAGACTGAATGCCAGATTAAGGAGAATGAATGGGTAAACGTCGAACCTGGTGAAGCCGAGGGCGTTCACCCCAATCCAGATGGCGACGATTACCGTCTGTGCCCCTAAAAAAACGGGCGTCCCAAAAAAACGTGCGAAGGCTTCGGCCTTGAGCGCGAACCTGTCGTTGCCAAACGCCGCGGCAAGATGTTCGTGAGGTCGGTGGAAGCGAAAGTGATCGACGTTCGGACCGTCAAACGGAGCGGCATGGGAGTTGGAGTTCGGCGTTTTCATGCATTCCCCAAGTGAGTAATCGTTCGAGGCCGGCCTGCAGCGACGTCTGCGGCACTATACCGAGGGAGATACACGCGATGAACAACGGATGCCTATCGTCAGACGATCCCTCGCAGCAGGCAACGCGGCGTGGGGACAAACAGAGTGTAGTGCCTGTTTGCGGTTACGTGAATGACCGCTGATGGCTGGGGAGTGGCCGACTGTGGCGAGGACCTTGGCCGACCACCTCAGGGCGTGACTCGGCCATTCGAAGCGTTTCTGAACTAACGTGACAATTGGTATGAGAACACGCCACGACGAAGCGCGCCCCGGTCCGACCGCCCTCTGTCCCGCCGCAGCGACCAGGTATTCACGTCGCGGTGATGTACCCCGGTCAGAACTCTTTAACGGGGACAGATCGGCTAAGCCTGGAGGTGCCAAGAAAGGAGATGACCCAGAGCACGAATGGCCTGTTGAGACAGTACTTCCCGAAAGGCACCGATCTCTCGGGCTACTCGCAAGCCAAGCTCAACGCCATAGCCAGAAGACTCAACGAACGCCCACGCAAAACACTAAACTTCGATACACCGGCTGAACGATTCCATCAAGCTGTTGCGTTGACCGGTTGAATCCGCAGGCCACAGCGGTCAGTCTGCTTCCACGAAAATGACCGACCGCGAGTGTCCGGTTCCGGATTTCCCGAAGGGGCCTCCGACACTCGCGAATCGGAACTGGATGGCGTAGAGCAGCTCTTGAGCAACGCATCTACAGGCGTCGGCACTGTCGTTGCCCCAGCGCGGCGTCTTTTATGGCGCGCGCCAAAGCGCCTGACGTGTATTAGCTGGGACTCGATCTGACAGATAGTCGGGCTGTTGAATCGAGAAGCGCGACTCAATGCGGGATCAGTTTCTCCTTGGCGAGTTCCAGCGAGTCGAGGAAGGTGCGCATGGGCGTTTTGCCGTAACACCATCGCCCCTGATG
>NZ_JBFTLX010000475.1:0-1867 GCF_056396665.1 Cupriavidus sp. 05T313
GAACCACCCCTTCCCATCCCGGAACCACCCCTTCCCATCCCGAACAGGACCGTGAAACGACTCCACGCCGATGATAGTGCGGATACCCGTGTGAAAGTAGGTAATCGCCAGGCTCTCCCTTGAAACCCCCCAGTACGAAAGTACTGGGGGGTTTTGCTTTTGCGGCTTCGAAATTGTCATCCGTCGCGAYCACGGCTGATCGGCGAAAGTCGGCTGCGTCATGTCTTTGACATCAAAACAGCCTACCTTGCACAGTGTTGAACCTAACCCATGGAGACCAGCATGAACTTCACCCCGGAACAAGTCGCGGCTGTCCATAAGGCTAATGTGGAAACGCTGTTCGGCCTGACCACCAAAGCCTTCGAAGGTATTGAGAAGCTGGTCGAACTGAACCTGCAAGTGGTCAAGACGACTTTCACCGAAAACGTGGATAACGCCAGGAAGGCGCTCGCCGCGAAGGATGCCCAGGAGATCCTGGCCATCCATGCCTCGTTGGTCCAGCCGATTGCCGAAAAAGCCATGGCGTATAGCCGCCACGTGTACGACATTGCCTCGGAGACCCAGTCAGAGTTCACCAAGGTCGCCGAAGTCCAACTGGCTGAAAACTCGAAGAAGATACAGGCCCTCGTCGAGAGCTTCGCCAAGAATGCGCCCGCAGGCGCCGAGTCGACCGTTGCCATCGTAAAGTCCGCGATCAGCGCCGCCAACAACGCCTACGAGTCAGTGCAGAAGGCAACCAAGCAGGCCGTTGAAACTGCTGAAAGCACTCTCCAGGCCGCAGCCGTCGCCACTAGCAAGGCCGCCGAGCAGGAAGGCGCCACCGCTGGCGCGGCAGCCAAGAAGTCGACCGCCGCTTGATCCGCTGATCAAGCGGCTGGAATGCGACCGGCCTGCGGCCGGTTCGCCCGCACGACGCTTGTGACACCGGGCTGTGCAGGCGCCGCGTGCTAGCATCCATCGAAATGGAAATGGAGCTAGGACGCAGATGGAAAGCGGCACCACGGAATACAAAGGCTATGTCGTCCACGTCTACTGCAAGACGATCAAGGACGGATTGCACATTGCGTCGTGCGCGATCTGGGAGGATGGGGCGGTAGTGCAGGATGCCAGGTCGATTGGCCGCAATCATGCCTCGTCCGCCGACGCGAAGGTGGCGGCCTATGAATGGGCGAAGCTGTGGATAGACGGCAATGGCTGAGCGTTTTTGGAGATATTTTCCAGGCGAGTGTGGAGCAGGTGCGATGTACATGTGGCGCACGCGAGGCCAGTTGTCCTTCACTTGCCACATGGATCAGACGCCGCTTGCTTACGCAAATGGCCGCTTGCCTTAGCACTTTCCAGTTCTTTTTGTATTAGGGGTATCCAGATGCTCTTAATCCGCGTATATTCTCTTTCGCGGGGTGGAGCAGTTGGCAGCTCGTCRGGCTCATAACCYGAAGGYCGCAGGTTCAAGTCCTGCCCCCGCAACCAACACCAAAAGCCCGTCCGGTTCATGCCGCACGGGCTTTTTGCTTGGCCTGCCGCCGCATGCACGCTAGGCGAAATCACCTGGGGGATCGTCTGGGATGGTCCACTTTTCAGGCTTCTTTTCGCTGGCCGGGGCGCTCTTCGGCAATGGCGAAGGAGGGTGGGGTGTCATCTGCAACAGGAGTTGTACTGACGATACATCGACGGTTTCCTCATCGCCGTCTTCAGACCAATACCTGAGCGTCACTGTCATGTTCCTCTCCGGTAAGTGACTCAAGGAATCCCGGATGCCGTCATGGCGCAGGCGGGGCAAGCTTTCACCTTAGAGCGATTTCGCTTTCCTGCATGTCGTCAATGGCGATGGCCATGGTGGGGATCGCCATGCCGCCGTCCGCAGAGA
>NZ_JBFTLX010000476.1:0-1846 GCF_056396665.1 Cupriavidus sp. 05T313
GGCTGGTGCAGTGCCAGGCCCTCCCCCACGATCTGCTCGATGGTCATGCGCGGCGAGAGCGAACCGAACGGGTCCTGGAACACCACCTGCAAGCGCGAGCGCAAAACGCTACGCTCGCGCCGCGAGACTTCGTCCAGGTTGCGGCCCAGGAACTGGATTTCGCCGGCACTACGGCGCTGCAGGTTCAGCACGGCGTGAGCCAGCGTGGTCTTGCCGGAGCCCGATTCGCCCACGATGCCGATCGTCTCGCCCTCGCGCAGCGAAAAATCCACGCCCTTGACCGCGGCAAACTGATCCCGGCCGAACCAGCCAGCCAGCCCGCTGCGCTTGCGCGCATAGTTCACGCACAAGCCGCGCGCTTCCAGCAGTACCGGCGCCAGCGGCACCAACGGCAGCACCTCCCGGCGCGGCCGGCTGTCGATCAGCTTGCGGGTGTAGGGATGCTGGGGCGCGGCGAAAACGCTGGTGGTTTCGCCCACCTCGACCAGCACGCCCTTCTCCATCACGCCCACGCGCTGGGCAAAAGCCCGCACCAGGTTGAGGTCGTGCGTGATCAGCATGACGGCCATGCCGAACTCAGCCTGCAGGTCGCGCAGCAACTCGAGGATCTGCACGCGGATGGTGACGTCGAGAGCAGTGGTAGGCTCGTCGGCCAGCAGCAGCTTGGGCCGGCAGGCCAGCGCCATGGCGATCATCGCGCGCTGGCGCTGGCCGCCCGATAGCTGGTGTGGAAAGCTGTCGAACCGGTGCGCCGCATCACTGATGCCAGTGCGCTCGAGCAACGCAATGGCGCGCTCGCGCGCAGAGCGCCGGTCCAGGCCCTCATGCAGCGCCAGCGTCTCCACGATCTGGTTGCCGATCGTGTAGAGCGGGTTGAGCGCAGTCATCGGTTCCTGGAAGATCATGGCGATGTCGGCACCACGAATGCCCCGCATCTCGCGCTCCGAGACCTTGAGCAGGTCGCGGCCCTCGAAACGCACCGCGCCCTGGTAACGCGCGTCCTCCACCAGGCGCAGCATGGCAAGCGCGGTAACCGTCTTGCCCGAGCCGGATTCGCCCACCAGCGCGAAGCGTTCGCCCGCACGCAGGTCAAAGCTGACATCGCGCACCGCGCGGGTGGCCTCGTCGCCATGGCCGAACGTGACCGACAGGCGTTCGATGCACATTAGCGGACCGCCAGCGCCCTCCTTGGCTTGCACCGCTTGCACACCATTCACGGTGCTGGCTTGCGACAGCGCGCTCATGGCGTCACCTCGGCCGCGGGCGAACCTTCCGGCGCCTTCGGCTCGACCCGTCCGCGTAGCTGGGCCAGGCCCAGGCGCGTATCGAAGGCATCGCGCAGCGCGTCGCCCATGAAGGTCAGCAGCAGCAGGGTCACCACCAGCACGGCGAAGGTCGACAAGGAAATCCACCAGGCATCGAGGTTGGCCTTGCCCTGCGCCAGCAACTCACCCAGGCTAGGGGTGGTGGGCGGCACGCCCAGGCCAAGGAAGTCGAGGCTGGTCAGGGCCAGGATGGCGGCGCTCATGCGGAATGGCAGGAAGGTGATGACGGGCGTCAGGCTGTTGGGCAGGATGTGGCGCCACATGATCTGTACGTTGGAGAGTCCGAGCGCCCGTGCCGCCTTGACGTAATCGAGCGAGCGATTGCGGTAGAACTCGGCGCGCACGTAGTCGGACAAACCCATCCAGCCGAACAGCGAGAGCAGGATGATCAGCAGCGCCAGGCTTGGCGTGAAGATCGAGGCGAAGATGATCAGCAGATAGAGCTCGGGCATCGAGCTCCAGATCTCGATGGCGCGCTGCGAGAACAGGTCGAAGCGCCCGCCGAAGAAGCCCATCAGGGC
>NZ_JBFTLX010000477.1:0-1833 GCF_056396665.1 Cupriavidus sp. 05T313
CATCTTGCACAGCGCTGCAGCTTCGATAGTGGACGGGACCTTCGGATTGACGGTCTCCATCGCCGACAGGATCGCCACCCTTACCTCCTTGAATTGCAGCGCATGGGCCAGATCGATGGCGTTCTGGAGGATGTCCGCCTTCTCGGCGAGCGTGGGAGCAATGTTCACGGCGGCGTCCGTGATAATCAGCGCCTCCTCATGGTCCGGCACGTCCATCACGAAGCAGTGGCTGACACGCCGGGAGGTGCGCAAGCCAGTATCGCCCTTGACCACCGCCGCCATCAGCTCATCCGTGTGCAGACTGCCTTTCATCAGCGCCTCGGCCTTGCCTTCGCGCACCAGTTGCACGGCAGCGGCGGCAGCCGCATGGCTGAAAGGCGCATCGACGATCGGATACGGACTGATGTCGATACCGGCGGCCTTCGCTGTTTCCTCGATGCGCGCCCTGGGACCGACCAGGATGGGGGCGATCAGCCCCATCTGTGCAGCTTCCACCGCCCCTTCCAGCGAACTCCGGTCGCACGGATGCACCACCGCCGTCGGCGTTGGCGGGATGGACTTGCAGAACTCAATCAATCGCTGGTACTTCTCGTGCTTGGTGTTCACTTGCACTCCTCCTGCTCGATGAAGCCGTGGCCGGCAGCATTCCCGGCGCGCTCAGGCCCGCGCGAGCGTAGCCGGTCGGCGCACGCGCTCCGGCTTTCCCGCCGCGGCTCTCCGGATGCGCGCGAGCATGGCCACCTGTTCTGCCGTGGGCTTGCTGCCAAGCACGCGCTCATCCGCCGACAGCTTGTCCAGCAGCGTCAGCAGCCGTTCGCGGTCGGCCGGATCCTGGAGCAGGACCGCCAGCGTCTCCAGGGCCTGCTCCGGCGCATGCTGAACGATGATTTCCTGCTGGCCGCGAATCGAGCGCCACTCGTGCATCGGCACTTCGGGCAGGAATTCACCGTAGTCAGCTACCATCTCCTTGCGCATCTCCAGCCGCGAGAGCGGCAGCGGCTCCCCATGGCGCATCAACAGGAACGCGATCCTGCCGAGCGCTTCCACATAGCCTCCTCGCGCTATCGAAGCCAGGGCCTCCCTGACCTGCGGCAGCTCCGCCGGCTCCGCCGCCACCGGCCGTCCCTCATGCGCCGGCTCTTTGTTGCCGAAGTACAGGGAGAACATATTGGCGTAGATGCCGAAGAACGATGCCTCCGTCATGGCGTCGCGCACGGCACGGTATCCGTCCAGCGCCGCGCTGACGAGTTCGGCCCCGGCTTGTTCCCGCTGCCGCAGCGGATGGTCTGGCTCCATGGCCTGACGGTTCTCCCTGACGGCTTCGGCGGCGGGACCCAGCCAGGCGAGCCAGGGGTTCATATCCGACAGCGCCCAGTTCTGCACCCGCAGCGGGTGGAACTCGCGCAGCAAGCGTGCCGAGAAATCGTTGGACATCGCCTGCACGAAGGGTTGCGCGAACAGCTCATAGGCGCGCTGATTGAAATCCGACAGCGCGGCTACAGCCTCGAACGGCTTCTCGTCGACTCGCTGGAAGCGATTGAGCCGCGCCACGATATCCTCGAGGCGATGCTCCCGGAACTCCACGTCGTACTCGACGTCGCCGCTTGCGCTCTTTTCCGCACGCTCCGTAATGGCCATGCCATAGAGCCCGGGAGGCAGCAGTTCGATGCTCTTCAGCACGGACACGATCTGCGCGTGCTCCTTCTGTGCCACCTTCCCCGAAACGAAGATGCCCAGGTGACCGATGTTCTGGTGAAGCATCCCGACGATGACCYGGCCTCGCGCCTTGATCTCCTCGGTGCTCTCGTACACGTCCACTACCCAGTTGAATGC
>NZ_JBFTLX010000478.1:0-1786 GCF_056396665.1 Cupriavidus sp. 05T313
CAGCAGGCGCGCCACGCCAGGCTTGCCCGCCAGGCTGTAGCGTTTCTCGAATTCGAGGATGTCGCCATAGTGCTCGAACATCCGTGTATCGAGCTCCAGCCCGTTGGACTCCAGCGGCTGCAGGAAACGGCCAAGCCGCACCGACCAGGCGTCGCCAATGTACTCGAGCGCCACGCCCCAGTTGTAGCCGCGCGCATCCGCCGGATAGTCGAAGGAGCCGTGCGTCAGGAACGACCAGTTCATGAACTGGGTGCGCGGGTCGGAACCGTACTCGTTCTGGTCGAAGACGTCGAGCACGCCGAAATTGCCGGCGGTCAGCACCACGCGGCGCTTGTCGACGCTGCCGGCCAATTGGTTGAAGTCGGCATCCAGCTGCTCGCTGCCGCCGCCCAGGCCCCAGGTCTGCCGGATAAAAGCGCGCGCCCGGTAGAACACCGGGCTGGTGCTCGACACCTTGGCCAGTTCGGCATTCGACAAGCCGCCCAGTCCGTGCAACTCCGAGAACGGCACCCCCTGCGTCACTTCCGGGTTGAAATGGAACTCCGCGCCGCGCCACAGGCGCACGCCGAGATCGAGCGTGCTGCTGAAGGAATAGCTCTTGGCACGCTCCGTGGCGAGGCTGTTGGTGCCCGAGTAAGCCGCGCCGAAGGACGGCTTGCGCTGCCAGATATAAGTGGCCTGGCCGTGGAAGGCGAAGTTCTCCGGGGCATCCGCCTGCACAGGCACGTCGCCGCTTGCCGCGCCCTGCTCCTGCGCCAGCGCCGGTATCGACGCCATGCCGCCCAGGCCTGCCAGCGACAGGGCAGCCGCAGCCAGGCGAGAGGCAAAAGACAGGCGTGGCCGCGCCGGGGCGGCTGGGAAGCGACGAAGCAACATGAAAAATCCGGAGAAACAGCGGCGGGCGGGTGAAGGATAAGTGCCCCGCCGACTGGCGCACGAAGCATAGCCAAGCCTATATGACATGTCTACCTTGCATTGCTGCGACGCAACATATCCACTCCCGAAGTTGCCGTCTGTCGACTTTGTAACCGCCCTTGAATTAATTAATTAGAAAATTAATATTGTCTGCATAGCCCGGAGCCAGCCATGCCCCCTGCCGCAGACAATCCGCCCGCCAGCCGCCGTCCCGGCCGCCCCGCCGCCGCCAAAGCTGGGAACGCCGGCCAGCGCGAGCAGTTGCTCGATGCCGCCACCGAACTGTTCGCGCAACGCGGCGTGGCCGCCACGGCGATCAAGACCATCGCCACCCATGCCGGCGTCACGCCGGCGCTGGTGCACTACTACTTCCGCGACCGCGACCAGTTGCTCGATGCGGTGGTCGACGAGCGCCTGCAGCCCCTGGTCGAACAAGTGTTCCTGCCCGCCGTGGCCGACAGCGCCGACCCCGCCGCCATGCTGGTGGGCATCGCCGGCCGGCTGATCCGCACCGCAGCCGCTACCCCATGGTTCCCGGGCCTGTGGATCCGCGAGATCGTCGGTGCCGACGGACAACTGCACCAGCGCGTGCTGCAGAAGATCGCGATGCAGCGCGCCGGGCTGGTGATCGCCCCGCTGGCCGCCGCGCGCGCGCGCGGCGAGATCAACCCCGGACTGGAGCCTGCGCTGCTGATGGTGTCGCTGATCGGCCTGACGCTGCTGCCGCTGGCCACCACCCATATCTGGCGCCGCCTGCCCGGTGCCGAAGCCATCGACAGCGAGGCACTGGTGCGCCACGTCAGCGCGCTCCTGGCGCATGGCCTGGCCGTGTCGCCGCAGGCGCAGATCGCGCCGCCGCCCTCTGCCTGAA
>NZ_JBFTLX010000479.1:0-1777 GCF_056396665.1 Cupriavidus sp. 05T313
GTAGTGATGACGATGTCGGCGGCCTTGGCGCGCTCGTGCACCAGTTCGGCCTGGCGCCGCATCCAGTCGGGCGGCATGGGGCGGGCATAGCCGCCCACGCCCTGCGCGATCTCGCGCTCTTCGTCGGTGACGAAGGGCACATCGAGGAATTTGGCGCCCAGCGATTCGATCTGCTCCTTGACGGCGGGACGCACGTCGGAGGCTTCGATGACCGCGCCCAGCCGCTTCGCGGTGGCGATGGCCTGCAGGCCGGCCACGCCGGCGCCGAGGATCAGCACGCGCGCCGCCTTGACGGTGCCGGCGGCGGTCATCAGCATCGGCATGAAGCGCTGGTAGTGGTGGGCGGCGACCAGCACGGCCTTGTAGCCGGCAATATTGGCCTGGGAGGAGAGCACGTCCATGCTCTGCGCGCGCGTCGTGCGCGGCGCGGCTTCCAGCGCGAAGGCCGTCAGCGAGGCGCGCGCCATGCGTGCATTGTTCTCTGCGTCGAAGGGATTGAGCATGCCGATCAGCGCGGCGCCGGGCTTCATCAGCGCGAGCTCGGCATCGTCGGGGGCGCGGACCTTGAGCACCAGTTGCGCGCCGAGTGCCTGGGCCGCGGTGCCAATGGTGGCGCCGACCGCCTCATAGGCCGAGTCCGGCTGGCTGGCACGCACGCCGGCTCCCGACTGGACAATGACCTGATGGCCCTGGGTCACGTATTTCTTGACCGTCTCCGGGGTGGCGGCGACACGAGTCTCACCTGCCCGCGTCTCCTGCGGGATGCCGATGTGCATCGTCAATTTCTCCTTTTGCTGGCGTCTTTGAGGCGCTGTCAAAATGATTCTGGCGATGCGGCGAGACTTGTCGTACGACGTGTACGGCAAGGCAACGCGCCTGACCAGAACCGATTCATTTCATTCTGACAATGCCGCTGATCTGCTTTAGCGGGCTGACGTCCTCGGCCCTTGTGTCCTGTCATGCGGACGGCCAGGGCCGAACGCAGCGCACAATTTTTTCGCAGCTTACAGGAATCTGACGCTTCGTGGTGACTGGCCGGTCGGCTTTTGCGCAACAGCACGGCCAACGCATGGCGGCTATCGGAGCGGTGCATGACCGGCGTCCCCAGGGCCCGCGCCGCGGCCATTGCTGTCCCTGGCTGCGTGTTGTCCGCGCGCGCCGGCGGCCTCGCGTGGATTTTTACGTCATCCCTTGGCGCACTGCTGCTTTCTTGACACCGATYTGAGACGCGACCCCGTACTGTTCCGGTCGTCGCGCGGCCATCGCCGGCGCGAGCGTTCGCTGATTTCCACCGATTGATGTCTTACCTTTCAGACAAGTTATCCATGACTGCCTTTCGCCTTGGCGCTTCACGTGCCTGCGCCGTTTCCCTTGCTGTTTCCCTTTCCGGCGCCGCGCTCTTGCTGGCTGCCCCCGCATTTGCCCAGAGCGCGCCGGGTGCGGCGGCTGCCGAAGTCTCGCCGCACGCTTTCACCGCCAACGTGACGCTGGCCAGCGAGTATCGCTACCGCGGCCTGATGCAGACCAACCGCCGTCCGGCCATCCAGGGCGGGTTCGACTACACGCATTCGAGCGGCTTCTACCTGGGCAACTGGAACTCGAGCATCAGCTGGCTGGGCGACAGCAATCCGGAAGTCTCGGCGCCGATTGAAATTGACTTGTACGGCGGCTTCAAGAACACGGTGACGCTGGGCGGCCTGGAGTGGAACTACGACGTCGGCGTGCTGCAGTACTACTACCCGGGCGACTACCCGAGCGGCTTTACGCGCCCTTACAC
>NZ_JBFTLX010000480.1:0-1734 GCF_056396665.1 Cupriavidus sp. 05T313
GGGCAGCGCCATCATCCAGGCGCATGACCTCGCCGGTACGCCGAATTCAGACATCCCCATCCAGATCTGCGGCGACTGCCACCTGGCCAACTTCGGCGGGTTTGCCAGCCCTGAACGCTCGCTGCTGTTCGACCTCAACGATTTCGACGAGACCAGCCTCGGGCCCTGGGAATGGGACCTGAAGCGGCTTACCGCCAGCTTCGTGGTGGCGGGCCGGCATCTGCGCCACAAGCGGGGCGTGATCGACGACCTGGTCTATCGGGTCGTGCGTAGCTATCAGGAGCGGATGGCCACCTATGCCGGGATGGGCATCCTCGACACCTGGTACGACTGCATTACCTTCGAGCGCCTGATGGCCGAGACGCCTTCACCGCAGATCCGCCAGCGCCTGGAGCGCGGGATAGCGCGCGCGACCAAGCGCGCCAGCGAGGCGCTGTTGCCGAAGCTGTCGGAGCGGGTTGGCGAGCGCTGGGTTATCCGCGACGCACCGCCGGCCATCTTCCATCTACACGGCCAGAACACGCTGTTCTCCCCCGACGACGACTGGATGAAGATCGACGACGCCGGAAAGGCGCTCGACAAGTCTTTCGAGGCGTACCTGGGCACCCTGTCGCCCGACCGGCGCCAGTTGCTCAGCCATTTCACGCGCCACGATGCCGCCTTCAAGGTGGTGGGGGTGGGCAGCGTCGGCACGCGCTGCCTGATCATCCTGATGATCGACAAGCACGGCAAGCCGCTGTTCCTGCAAAGCAAGCAGGCCACACAGTCAGTAGTGGCGTGCTATTTCAAGTCGCCGCCGGTGATGCATGAAGGCCGGCGTGTGGTGGAGGGCCAGCGGCTGATGCAGGCGGCCAGCGACGTGTTCCTTGGCTGGAACAACGGGCCGTCCGGCCGGCATTTCTACATGCGGCAACTGCGCGACATGAAGCTGTCGCCCGCGATCGAGCTGATGGATCATGAATTGCTGGCCAGGTTCGCGGCGCTGTGCGGCTGGGTGCTGGCGCGGGCCCATGCCAAGGCCAGCGGGATGGCGCTGGAGATCAGCGGCTACCTTGGCAATAGCGATGCGATGGCCGATGCGCTGTTGGGGTATTCGAACGCGTATGCGGATCAGGTCGAGCGCGACTACGACGTGTTTGTCGGTGCCTGCCGCTCTGGCCGGCTGGAGGCGCGCACGGATGAAGACATCGCCGCGGATTTTCAAATCTAGGCGCTCGCCGAAATCCGCGGATCGAGGAACACCACCGGGCCGATTCGAGTCCGGAGGGTGTCTATGTCGCTGATCAGCTAGGCTTGGGCGCAGTCGCGGTTCGAGATGACGCACGCGCCGCGCGGTGGGCATGGAGTTGCAGCGCCCGGTTCGCATCGGCCTGTGCGACGTGTCCCGCTTCCTGACCCGCCAGATCGACACGCGGGGCACCTTCCACCAGGCAGGTCCAGTAGCGGGTGCCGCGGCACCAGGTCCGGATCGCGTCGCGCAGCACCGACTCCGTCAGGCCAAGTTCCTGCGCGTGCTGGACGAGATCTTCGAAGATGCCGATCTTGAGCGCTACCTTCGGCGCAGGATTCTTCGGAAAAGTTTGCGGGAAGCGCTTTTGCAGCTTCGCGATGGCCTGCAGCACCGGATCCACGGGCTTCGCCGGGCTGACCGGAGCCACCGGACGCGYGCGCCGCGTCTTAGCCTGTGGCGCGGCCTTCGCTTGCCTTGCCAGTTGTTCCTTCAGTGCCGCCAGT
>NZ_JBFTLX010000481.1:0-1724 GCF_056396665.1 Cupriavidus sp. 05T313
ATATCGACCTGCGCAACAGCGCCACCGACGCGATCGGCAGCGTTGCGCGCTTCCTGCAATTGCATGGCTGGGAACCGGGCCGCCCGGTGGTCTGGCGCATTGCCGCCGACGAGGGCAGCCGCGGCATCGCTGCCGCCGCTGCCGACGGCGAGCCGTGGCCCACCCGCACGCTCAATCAGTTGCTCAAGGCCGGCCTGCGCGTGGACGAGCCGATCAACCTGGCGCGCGAGGGCGAAACCGGCGTGCTGGTGGTTGACCTGCCCACACCGGGCGAAACCACTGACTATATGCTCGGCCTGCGCAATTTCTATGTGCTGACGCGCTATAACCGCAGCTTCTTCTACGCACTGGCGGTCTACCAGTTGGGCGAGGCCGTGAAAGCGGCGATGGGCTGACCTCGCCGCCCCACCCGCCAGAAGCAAACGCAAAAAAAGCAAAAAACCCCGCAACGATGTGCGGGGCTTTTTGTTGGTGCGCGAAACAACGTGCCTCAGGCCGGAAACACCCCGGTAGAAAGATAGCGGTCGCCGCGATCGCACACCACGAACACGATGGTCGCGTTTTCCACTTCCTCGGCGATGCGCACCGCCACGCACAACGCACCTGCAGCGGAAATCCCGCAAAAGATGCCTTCCTCGCGGGCCATGCGGCGGGCCATGTGCTCGGCATCGCCCTGACTCACCGCCTCAGTGCGGTCGATGTACTTCGAGTCGTAGATCTTCGGCATGTATGCCTCGGGCCACTTGCGAATGCCCGGGATGCGTGAGCCTTCGGCCGGCTGCGCGCCAACGATCTGCACTGCCGCGCTTTGCTCTTTCAGGTAGCGCGACACGCCGGTAATGGTGCCGGTGGTCCCCATGGCGGAAACAAAGTGAGTGATGCGTCCTTCGGTATCGCGCCAGATCTCCGGACCGGTGGTCTCATAGTGGGCCAGCGGATTGTCGGGGTTGGCGAACTGGTCGAGGATCACGCCGCGGCCATCACGCTCCATGGAATCGGCGAGGTCCCGCGCGTATTCCATGCCGCCCTTGACCGGGGTCAGGATAATCTCCGCGCCATAGGCTGCCATGCTCTGGCGCCGCTCCATGCTCAGGTCTTCCGGCATGATCAGCACCATCTTGTAGCCGCGAATGGCGGCCGCCATGGCCAGCGCAATGCCGGTATTGCCCGAGGTAGCTTCGATCAGCGTATCGCCCGGCTTGATGCGCCCGCGCGATTCGGCGCGGGCAATCATCGACACCGCCGGCCTGTCCTTGACCGAGCCCGCCGGGTTGTTGCCCTCGAGCTTGCCGAGGATCACGTTGCCGCGCGGAGCGCCGGCGGCACCGGGGATGCGCTGCAGTTGGACCAGCGGCGTATTGCCGATGGTGTCTTCAATCGTCTTGTAGGCCATGGTGAGCGGGATTCCAATGTCGGCGGACATTGTAATCCAGTCCCGAAACCCGCGTTGCCGGCGTGGACGGACATCGCAGCCCGCCACGCCGCGGCCAATCAGGCCTTCGCCTCGGCTTCGTTCTTGCTGTTGCCCAGCAGGTGGTAGAGCAGAATGGCTCCGAAAGTGGCGGTACCGATGCCGCCCAGCGTCATGCCACCCAGCTTCAGGGTCAGGTCGCCGGCCGCCACGGTCAGCGTGGCGCCGACCGTGATCAGGTTGCGCGAATTGGAGAAATCGACCTTGTTCTCAACCCAGATGCGCCCCGCGGTGGCGGYGATCAGGCCAAACA
>NZ_JBFTLX010000482.1:0-1711 GCF_056396665.1 Cupriavidus sp. 05T313
GATCAATCCCGGCTTGTGATGACGCTAGTCATTGTCCTCTTCCGACAAGCGATCAATGACTTTCCGGGCCGCTTGAAAAGCGCACTCCACCGCAACATCTTCCGACCGGGCAAGCGCATCGGCATGCCGCCTGGTTTCGACGCCGTGGATGACGTAAGACCAATCCCAACTATCGGGGGCGGCCTTGAGTGTGTGGATGGAGACGGTTCGGCCTTTGTATTTCAATTCCATGTTTCGCACCCCCACTTCATCGCCCGCGTTTCGATCGCTTCCTTGCAGGCGTCATTCCACTCAGTAAACTTCGGATGGGCATAAAAATCCAGACGCCTCCCACATGGATGGAGGGCGGGTCTCCGCACAAGAGCGTCAGGCAAAACCGCGCAGGTGCTGACCGTGCCAGCATGGATTCGTTTTCAATATTGGCGGCGCCTGATACCCAGCGTTGACGCACGTCGACCGCCCGATAGTTGCCGCGCCGCCGCATACCTCCGAAGGCCCCAACGCACGGCGCCGGCCTTTGCGGCAGCACGTTGCAGCAATGCGGTTTTCAGCGCACAGGCCGCCGCCGATGCGGCTGGTACATTCATCCCCCACCCTCCGCCAGGCAGGCGACCACCTCGGCGTCGTCGATCTGCGGAAACTCCCTGTAATGCGCGCCAACCGCACGAAAATTAGCGGGCGCGGCCAGGCAGACCACTTCATCCGCATAGTCCTCCACCAGGGCCAGGGAATCCGGAGCGGCCACGGGCACGGCGCAGATCAGCCTCGCAGGCTGCTGCTGCCGCACCGCGTGCAGCGCGGCAATCATGGTGGCACCGGTGGCCAGGCCGTCATCCAGCACAATGACCGTGCGGCCGCCCAGCGGAGTTGCGGTGCGCCCGGGCGTGTAGAGCGCACGCCGCCGGCGCAGCAGTTCCAGCTGCTCTCTGCGCGCCTCTGCGATATAGGCCGGATCGGCGCCAGTCTGTTCGGCGAAGGGCGTGACATAAACCCAGCCGCTCTCATCCACCGCACCCACTGCCAGTTCACGCTGGAATGGCGCACCCAGTTTCCTGACCAGCACCACATCGAGTTCGCCGCCAAGCTGGTCGGCCAGGATCCTGCCCATCGGTACCGCCCCGCGTGGAACGGCCAGCACCACGGGATGCGTGCCGCGGTAATTCGAAAGCGCTTGCGCCAGCCGCGTGGCGGCTTCGGTCCTGTCCTGGAACATCATGATGTCTCCTGTTCACCGGTTGCCGGGTCCGCGCCCCGCCGCCCTGCCAGGTGTGTGGCGAACCACCCGGCAGCCAGCCGTGCCGCCACTTCCAGTGCGCCCGGTTCCTCGAACAGATGGGTCGCGCCGGCAACGATCTCGAAGTGCTTCTCGCAGGACATCCATGCGTAGGCACGCTCATTCAGGTGCAGCACCTCGGTATCCGCGCCGCCGACGATCAGCAAGGTCGGCGCGGACAACGCCGCGAGGGCGTCATGGCCCGCCAGATCCGGGCGGCCGCCGCGCGAAACCACGGCGTCGATCCGATAGCCGCCACCAGTCATCGCGGCGGCCCGGATTGCAGCCGCAGCACCAGTACTTGCGCCGAAGTACCCCAGCCGCAGTCGCCCAAGCTGCGCCATGCCGCGAACGGCGCGGGTGATACCCTCCAGGCGCGCGGCCAGCAGGCCAATATCGAAACGCCGCGCCAGCCCGACGTCTTCCTCGGCAAGCAGA
>NZ_JBFTLX010000483.1:0-2637 GCF_056396665.1 Cupriavidus sp. 05T313
TGGTTGTCGTATATCAAATGCGAAGAATATTGAATTTCATCCGGATGATCTGAATATATTTCAGTCGTCCGGAACCTATTTTCAAAACTTTTCCGGAMAGATTTATTTGGGAAAGGGATGCTATATTGCGCCAAATGTCGGAATTATTACGGCRAATCATCGAATTGATGCGCTAGACGAACATACAGAAGGCCGTGATGTGAAAATTGGCTCCGCGTGCTGGCTTGGAATGAACTCAATAATTTTGCCGGGCGTGGAGCTCGGCCACAATACCATTGTTGGGGCCGGATCTGTTGTAACAAAGAGTTTTCCGGAGGGAAACGTAATTATCGGCGGTGTTCCGGCCGTTCTAATTAAGAAGATCGGTCGACCAGGATCGCAGTGACAGTGGTGTCAAGCAGTTGGGGGCGGCTGCCGCGATTCGACCAGGTGACTCTCAAATAATGAAGTTCTATGCAACATATTCACATAATTGCGCTGCTGATTTTTGCTTTTGTGGTTTGTCACCAACCTCTTGGCCAACTCCGTTTTAAGAGAAGCGGAAATCCCTTGATGTTGGTTGTGCTGATCTACATTATTAGCGGGATATCTTCATATTTCGTGGGCGAAGAGGTAATGCCTACTTTCGATTTTTCCGCACACAAATATTACTATTACTTTGCATACACGTTTTTCTCGATCCTGGTACTGATGCCAATCTATTTCCTAAGGGGATACAGGTTGACGGGTATCTCACTGAGAGCAGGGAGATCTTTAAGATTGACCTACATCATCGCAAGTATTGGAATCTGGTTTTCACTCGCTTATCAACTTCCATATGCTGTATTGGCTATGTCGATGGGAGCCAAGACAGTTAGAGACGGGCTAAATGTGGAGAGTGTGAGCGTTTTGCCGGTCAGCTACCTTACAACACTGGCGGTTGGGATATCAAGTTTCTACGTGATATTTATAGTCATGTTCTACATGGCAATTGTAAAGAGAATGGGATTTTATTACAAAATTTCAATGCTGGCTGGAGGTGCATTGTATTTCGTCTCGAGTATTTGTTTTTCGGCACGTGATGGGGCCATATTTTTTGCACTGCCATATGTGTTTGCCGAGACAATCGCCTCCCAGGTTACGTTTTATGGTCTTGATTTGCGGTTGCCACTAATTTCGAGCATTCTTTTTGGCAAGGTTCCGGATGTGGTCAGGTATGTACCATATGAATGGTCCTTTGGCACATTCTTAAAGGACTATTACGCAATGTACGGATGGACATCGCTGGTTACTCTGTCTGTTTTTACCGCATTTTTATTTGGTTTGATATTTTTTAATAATAAAAAATATCATCCGGTTACGTTCCTAATAGCGCTGTCATTCTATTTCCAATTTATGACATCTGGTGTTTTCTATTTTAGATTGGGGACGATGCCAGGAAATCAATATATGGTTATTGTCCTTCTTCTGTTTTTGGGTGGAAAAATATTCCTTAGGAGAGGGAGGTTGTACATTATGCAAAATAGACCGTTGCCAGGGGGAAGGGCGAGAGCGGAGTTTGTGGGTCCCGTTAATGTGGGTCGATAGGGCATTTTTTGTCCGGGTTATTATAAATAATTTAATGTAATATAAACGGCGATGAATATTACAATTTTTGCATATGATTTGCGAGAAAAATCCCTGGCCGGATCCTATCGAACAAGGAAATTTATTAGGTATTTTTCGGAGTCAGGAGTCCAGGTAAAAGTTGTTTGCGCTTTTGTTGATGATGGTTYTAAAGAATATTGTGCTGATCAGGGGATCGAGATTGTTTTGATATCCGACGTGGATCATGAAACTCGTGGGTTTTTAGACAAGATTTTTGTCAGGGCAGTAGCCATACCTGACATCGGAGCTCGGTGGGTTCGTAAGGCGATGCGGAATTATCGCGTGATTGAGATAATATCGAATTCTGAAGTTGTATATTTGAGTAGTCCGCCTCACGGCTTGCAGTTGGCTGGGCCTTACATCACGTCTAAGTTTAATATCCCATTTGTTGCAGATTTCAGGGATGATTTTGTCACAAACCATAGGATAAATTGGAGAACTCCGGTTCATAAAAAAAGTGCGTATCGAATAGAGCGGTCCGTTTTACGAGAGGCGGCCGCAGTTATAGTGAATACGGACATTGTGAAGCAACGGTTTGCCTCTCGACATGGGGACAGTGCAGGAAAGATTTCCTGCATAACGAACGGATTTGATTCAAGTGATGTTGCTTCAAGCCGAGAAGTCGTTCGAGCTCAGGAAAATATCAATAAGGGCAGTCGTCGACTGATCTATTCTGGGTCAGCGTACGATGGCTTTGCGGCAGATGCCATTGGCAGGATCGTGGCTTCCATTGATGCCGCTGGTATGAGCAAACAGTGGGAAATTCACACAGCAGGTCCCGGGAACTGGGATTGCGCATCGACTTACGAGAACTGGGTACATCACGGTCTCTTGAGCCAAGAAGGGGCTGCGAGTTTGATGCGAGATGCGGATTTGCTTCTGCTCCTAATGCCACCAGGGGAGCGAGAGCCTTCGGGAACGGTTCCGTTGAAAGCGTATTCCTATTTGGGATCGGACCGACCAATTATCTATTTTGGAGAGACCGGTTCGACTACTGAACTCCTTAAGGAG
>NZ_JBFTLX010000484.1:0-1705 GCF_056396665.1 Cupriavidus sp. 05T313
GCCGCGGCGCGCCTGCCGGCGGCGGCCAGCCGCGCGGCCGGGCACCGGCGGCGGAAGCCGGCGAGCGCCAGCAGCGTCCGGCCCGCGCCCCGCAAGGCCGTGGCCCGGCACCTGCCGACGGCGAACGCCGCGCGCCGCAGGCCCAGGGCCAGCGCGCTGGCCAGGGCAGCGGCCGTCCGGCCGCTGCCGGGCAAGGCAACCCGCGCAATGGCCAGGTGAACGGCAACCGCGCCGCCGGCAACGGCAATCGCAATGGTGATGT
Source organism: Cupriavidus sp. 05T313 (assembly GCF_056396665.1). NCBI lineage: Bacteria > Pseudomonadati > Pseudomonadota > Betaproteobacteria > Burkholderiales > Burkholderiaceae > Cupriavidus > Cupriavidus sp. 05T313. The sequence continues at coordinate 263 of NZ_JBFTLX010000484.1, forward strand.
CGATGGCAACCGCGCCGCCGGCAACGGCAACGGCAACCGCAGCCGCGGTAGCGACGCCAACGGCAATCGCGCCGGCGGCGGCRCCAATGGCAACAGCCACGCAGCGCAGCCGCGCACCGGACAGGATGCCGCCCCGCGCGGCCGCCGTCCGGCGCCGCAAGCCGCGTTGCTGGGCGGCCAGCGCGCCAAGCCCACGCGCTGATCCACAGCGAGGCGGCCGCGCGCAATGTCCAGTCCAGGTCATGACCTTCCGGTTCCCGGCGATGACGGTGGCGTCCCGTATGCCACCCTCACGCCGGACCTGATGCTCGACGCCATGGAGGCCGCCGGTTTCGAACCCGACGGCCGCCTGCTGGCGCTCAATAGTTACGAGAACCGGGTCTGCCAGGTCGGGATCGAGGGCGGCGCGCCGGTGGTGGTCAAGTTCTACCGGCCTGGCCGCTGGAGCGACGCCGCCATCCTGGAAGAGCATGCCTTCGTGCAGCAACTGGCCGAGGCGGAGATTCCGGCGGTGCCGGCCATCGCGCGCGACGGCACCACGCTGCTGGCGCATGGCGGCTTTCGCTTTGCGGTGTTTCCCCGCTGTGGCGGGCGCGAGCCGGAACTGGACCGGGCCGATACGCTGACCTGGCTCGGGCGCTTTATCGGCCGCATCCATGCGGTCGGCGCCACGCGCCCTTACCAGGCGCGACCCACGATCGACGTGGAGAGCTTTGGCGTGGCCCCGCGCGACTGGCTGCTGGCGCAGGACTGCATTCCGGCGGAACTGCGCCCGGCCTGGCAGGCCGTCGCCGATCTGGCCATCGAGGGGGCGCGCCGCTGCTATGAGCGCGCCGGCGATGTGTCGCTGCTGCGCCTGCATGGCGATTGCCATCGCGGCAATGTGTTGTGGATCGAAGAGTCCCGGGCTGGCTCGCGCCCGCCCGGGCCGCATTTCGTCGACTTCGACGACAGCCGCATGGGGCCGGCGGTGCAGGATCTGTGGATGCTGCTGGAGGGCGATCGTGCCGCCATGCAGGGGCAGATGGCGGATATCCTGGCCGGGTATGAGGATTTCGCGGAGTTTCAGCCGCGGGAGCTTTATCTGGTTGAGGCGTTGCGGACGCTGCGGTTACTGCATTACAGCGCTTGGCTGGCGAGCCGGTGGCGGGATCCTGCTTTTCCGGCGGCGTTTCCGTGGTTTGGGAGTGCGCGGTATTGGCAGGATAGGATTCTGGAGTTGCGGGAGCAGGTGGCTTTGATGGATGAGGGGCCGCTTTGGCCGGTATGAGGGGTTTTGGGGGTTTGACTGCTTAACTTCAACGGCTTAAAGCCTTAAAGCCTTAAAGCCTTAAAGGCTTAAAGTCAAAGGCAGTTTCACCACCCCTGCGGGGCGGCGACCTACTTTCTTGTCTTGCCAAGAAAGTAGGCAAAGAAGGCGCGCCGGATGGGGCGACCCCCCCT
>NZ_JBFTLX010000485.1:0-1698 GCF_056396665.1 Cupriavidus sp. 05T313
CCTTATGCTTCCGTACGTTGGCGACTCCGAGTTTTGTCCGCAAGGACTCCACCAATTGTCGTTCCAACCCGTTCAGCGCCACGTTTGCCAGAGTCGGGGCCTTATGCTTCCGTACGTTGGCGACTCCGAGTTTTGTCCGCAAGGACTCCACCAATTGTCGTTCCAACCCGTTCAGCGCCACGTTTGCCAGAGTCGGGGAAATGATGCCCCCCTGTGGTGTTCCGGCCTCGGTCGCCTGAAGCTGACCCTGAAATACCACGCCAGCTTTCAGCCATTTCCGCAGGATCACTTTGTCCATAGGGACATTGCGCTCCAGCCAGTCGTGGCTGATATGGTCAAAGCAACCTTTGATATCCGCCTCTAACACCCATTGAGCCGAAGCCTTCTGGGATAGCGAGACAAATAGCTGAGACATGGCGTCCGCGGTAGAGCGATTGATCCGGAACCCATACGAGTTCGGATCGCTCGTCCCTTCGGACACCGGTTCCAGCGCCAGCAGGTATAACGCCTGCATGGCTCGATCCAACATGGTCGGAATGCCCAGAGGGCGCTCCTTTCCATTGGATTTGGGAATAAAGACCCTCCTTAATGGCTTGGGTCGATACCCCCGGCGCTTCAACCGCCCAATGGCTTCCCATCGGACTTCAGGCGAGTTCCACTGTTCGCGGTCAACACCTACCGTCCGCGCACCTTGGTTCTCCGTCACTCGTCGTACCGCCGATGCCTTGGCGGACCACGAGCGGGTCARAGACCGTTGCAGGGCTTTCACCCGGCGCCAGTCCCCTTCCTGTGTTGCCTTCGCAATTCGAATCTGCATTGCTCGAACGTTCCGTTCGACACGGCGCCAATTGATGTCGCCCCATCGTTGCGGTACGCCGGAGGGCGCAGATTCATCCTYRCGGATCAATGCTTCCATGCTGCTCTCCTATCTTGAGGATCTTCCCCAAAATCAAGAGACAACATGCCCCTTGAGGGACAGTTGCCCCTCAAGGGAAGAAARTTKAACATCAAGCGAGTTCAGTCAGCCGTCTTGCGACGAAAGACCAGTTGGAAGTCTGCCCGCTTTCGCGTGGGATGATGYTTCAACCCCTATCCGAACCATTACAGCCCGGCATTCGCTTTTTCCAAYCTCCCATACCCGCACAGCCAACAGCGTTCCTTGCGGTTCGCCTGCCTGAGCCAACTGCGCTYCGGCAGCCATACGGGCTTACCACGTTCCCTGCRCRTTACACGACYGGGTTAGGGYCTGCMTMTTCGCCGGTGGYCTGATRRCGACGTRYCCCGAGATYCYAGCGGGAYAACCGACCACGTACCATTTTGGTTAGTGCCTRWCAGCAGATTTGGCACYGCAATGCTYACGRCGTTTATCAGCAGTTCACTTACATTACCCATACCAGCCAGCCTAGCGCCTTGACCCCGTTGCTGCTCGGAGCCTCTATCAAAGGACCTCACGATCCATTAATACCCTTGAGGGGGCTACATTGTCAGGAGAGCTTCACACCCCACCGTTACCAGTGACGCATGTCTCCCTAGGCTACTGCTAGTCGCATAGCAGGTTCTCTATCAGAGCACCCTTACGGGGATGTCCGACCGAACCATAACGCGCAGAGCTTACGCTCCGGGACCTCACTTCCTTACTTCACATGCCCCTCTACTAGCGAGCGCTTGACGGCGGTGTACTCTCGCGAGTGCCTACCG
>NZ_JBFTLX010000486.1:0-1685 GCF_056396665.1 Cupriavidus sp. 05T313
CGCCACGCCTTCGTCGGCGGCGCCCAGGAAGGCCGGCAGCGCTTCCAGCACGGTGACTTCGGCACCCAGGCGGCGCCATACCGAACCCAGCTCGAGGCCGATCACGCCGGCACCGATCACACCCAGCTTCTTCGGCACGCCGGAGAACTTGAGCGCGCCTTCGTTATCGCTGACCAGCACGTTGTCCACCGCGACGCCCGGCAGGTGACGCGCCTTGGAGCCCGTGGCGATGATGACCTGCTTGGCCGTCACGACTTCGGCGCCGGCCTTGCCGGCGATCTCGACCTGGAAGCCCTCGGCGGTCTTGCCGACGAACTTGCCGTAGCCCTTGAGCAGCGTGACCTTGTTCTTGCGGAACAGGAACTCGATGCCCTTGGTCATCTTGCCGACGATATCGTCCTTGCGCTTGAGCATCTTGGCCACGTCGACCTTGACGTCGCCAACCGTGATGCCGTGGTCGCCCAGGTGATGCTGCACGTTCTCGAATTCTTCCGAKGAGGCCAGCATTGCCTTGGAGGGGATGCAACCCACGTTCAGGCAGGTGCCTCCCAGGCGCGGTTCGTCCTTGGGATCGTCGTAGGCATTGCCTTCGCAGCAGGCCACGTTCAGGCCCAGCTGGCCGGCACGGATGGCGGCGATGTAGCCGCCGGGGCCGGCACCGATGACCAGCACGTCGAATTGTTTGCTCATGGAGATTCCTTTTGCAGCCCGGGCCGGGGCAACATCGCCCGCCAGGCCGCCTTCAACTCTTCGGTCCGTCATGCCCGCCCGCGCCGCGTATATCTGCGGGCATGGCGGGCAAGACCTCAGTCAATGCGGATGATTACAGGTCCAGCAGCAGGCGGGCCGGATCTTCCAGCGCATCCTTCATGGCGACCAGGCCCAGGACGGCTTCCCGGCCGTCGATGATGCGGTGGTCGTAGGACATGGCGAGGTAGTTCATCGGACGGATCACGATCTGGCCGTCTTCCACCACCGCGCGGTCCTTGGTGGCGTGCACGCCCAGGATGGCCGACTGCGGGGGGTTGATGATCGGGGTCGACAGCATCGAACCGAAGGTGCCGCCATTGGAGATCGAGAACGTACCGCCGGTCAGCTCTTCCAGGGACAGCTTGCCGTCACGGGCCTTCACGCCGAATTCGGCGATCTTCTTCTCGATGTCCGCCAGGCTCATCTGGTCTGCGTTGCGCAGGATGGGCACCACCAGGCCGCGCGGCGAGCCCACCGCGATACCGATGTCGAAATAGCCGTGGTAGACGATGTCATTGCCGTCGATCGAAGCGTTGATCAGCGGGAACTTCTTCAGCGCATGCACCGCGGCCTTGACGAAGAAGGACATGAAACCCAGCTTGACRCCGTGTTCCTTCTCGAAGCGGTCCTTGTATTTGGCGCGCAGGTCCATCACCGGCTTCATGTTCACTTCATTGAAGGTGGTGAGGATGGCGTTGGTGGATTGCGATTGCAGCAGGCGCTCGGCAATACGGGCGCGCAGGCGACTCATCGGCACACGCTCTTCCGGACGGTCGCCCAATGCGGCGAAGTCCACCGGGGCGGAAACCTGCTGCAGCGCCGGCCTGGCGGCGGCCGGAGCCGGAGCGGCCTTGGCGGCAGGCSCGGCGGCCGGAGCCGAGGTCGCGGCCAGCACGTCGCCCTTGGTGATGCGGCCATCCTTGCCCGTGCCAGCG
>NZ_JBFTLX010000487.1:0-1683 GCF_056396665.1 Cupriavidus sp. 05T313
GTGTTGGTTGTTGGACCCAACAGCGTACGACATCCCCCTGCGGGGGACGCCGGTCACTCTTCTTTGCCTCGGCAAAGAAGACTAACGAGAAGAAAGCCGACCCTGCCGGGGGCAGAGCAATCAGGCTGTTCGGCGGCGGTGATTCCGTCGTGCGGGCAGTGGCTTCGGCTGACATGTCCTACCGGTTTCCCCGCTGCACCACTGCGCGCCACACGGGTTTCGTGGTGCAGCCCCTGATGGCGGATGCCCTGCCCATTCGGCCATCTGCCGTACGCGGTGCAAACGGCCGCGAATCTTCGAGATTTACTGGTTTCGTGGTTTTGTCTCTGACGGCAAGCGCAGTGATTGTTCAGTCCCTGCCGTTCGCGGAGGTGGGCGCTGCGCAATTTCGCAATGATGGGTTTCGTGGTGGGCGCGGTGGCCCGTGCTCAATTGCCGGCAGCCTCGCTCATGAAGTGGCRGCGAACCGCCCAACACCGTCGCCAGATCCTTCCGTCTTCGCTGACCGGGCCACGGTGCCCACCCAGAAACGAAGACGGTTGTATTCAGTCACGGCCAGCGCCGGTACGGCAGGGTGTCAATTGGCACGCTATTCGCCGTCAGAGACAAAACCACGAAACCAGCAAGGCACGATACGCTGCAGCAATTCGCGCCGCGAACRGCAGATGTGGGAGCAGGCACCGCGCACGAGGTCAGGGGCCCCACCACGAAACCCATGGGTCATGCGATTGCGCTGCCCTTCGAGTCAGTAAGGCACGCCAGCCAACACTCAGGGCCGTACGACGCAACCACCGAGGCCCACAAGCCTGATTGCTCTGCCCCCGGCAGGGTCGGCTTTCTTCTCGTTAGTCTTCTTTGCCGAAGCAAAGAAGAGTGACCGGCGTCCCCCGCAGGGGGATGTCGTACGCTGTTGGGTGCAACAACCAACACCGCCAAAATCAAAAGCCAACCGTTTCGCACACCGCCATAGCCCGCCCCCCACCCCCCTTCCACGCTACAATCCCGCCAGCCTCAAATACCCGGTTCCCCCAAATGGCCAACCTAATCTTCACCCTCGCCGCCTACCTGATCGGCTCCATTTCCTTCGCCGTCGTGGTCAGCAAGGCCATGAACCTGCCTGACCCGCACACCTACGGTTCCGGCAATCCTGGCGCCACCAACGTCCTGCGCAGCGGCAACAAGAAAGCCGCCGTACTGACGCTGATCGGCGACGCCTTGAAAGGCTGGCTGGCGGTCTGGCTGGCGGAGCGTTTCGGCCCGGCCTACGGCCTCGACGACACCGGTATCGCGCTGGTGGCCGTGGCGGTCTTCCTGGGCCACCTGTTCCCGGTCTTCTTCCGCTTCGCCGGCGGCAAGGGCGTGGCTACCGCAGCCGGCATCCTGTTCGCCATCGACCCGCTGCTAGGTGCGGGCACGATGGCCACCTGGCTGATCATGGCATTCTTYTTCCGCTATTCGTCGCTGGCAGCGCTGGTGTCCGCGGTCTTCGCGCCCTTCTTCTATGTGCTGATGCAGGGCGTGGACGTGATCGCCGGCGCGGTCTTTGCGATCAGCGTATTGCTGGTGGTTCGCCATCGCCAGAATATCGGCAAGCTGCTGGCGGGCAAGGAAAGCCGCATCGGCGAAAAGAAGAAGGTGCCCGGCGCCYGAAGGCGGAACGCATCCAAGGCCAAGAAGAAAGTC
>NZ_JBFTLX010000488.1:0-1679 GCF_056396665.1 Cupriavidus sp. 05T313
GCGGAACGCATCCAAGGCCAAGAAGAAAGCCCGCACGATGCGGGCTTTCTTCTTGGCGAGCCGGTATGAGGAATGCGCTTACGGCATCTTGCCGAGGATGCCATCCATCTCGTCTGCGGAGAAAGCACGCAGCGTCTGCGTGCGCACATTGCCCGCCATGCCCAGGGACAGTCCGAACGCGGTCATGGTAGCTTCGTCGGGCGCGGTAAAGGTCACTACAAGGTCATATTGCCCGAGCGTCCAGTAGATATCTTTCATGTCGATGCCGTTTTTCTTCGCCATTTCGCGAACGGCAGCGGCGCGCTTGGTTGTGTCTTTTACGGTACGGATTCCCTGGTCGGTAAAGTTTAAGAGTGCTACGAAAGTTGCCATGATGCGTCTCCTGATCAACTGGAATGGCACTACGCGTCGCCAAAGCGCACAGAGCAAGTAAGTGCTGCAATCTGCGTACCATGCGAGACATCGTCTGGCCCGCGTGGCCATGACGCCAGGCGGAAGCGCCCGCGGCGGGAGAATTTACCCGAAAGTGTTCCAGGATTGAGACACTCCGGACGCCGCGGCAGGTGGCCGGCGCGGCGCCGAAGCTGCATTTGGAGCGGCGTTCAGGCTGCCTGTGCCAGCGCCGCGAACGGAAACACCATTTCCACCCGCAACCCGCCCTCGGCACGGTTTTCCAGCACGAGCCGCCCGCCCGCCTGGCGCACCAGCCGGTCCACGATGGCCAGGCCCAGGCCCGAATGCGCATTGCCGCCGCGCGCCGGATCCAGTCGCACGAAAGGCAGCGTCACCTTGTCCATCGCTTCCGGCGGAATGCCTTCGCCGTGGTCTTCCACCCCCATATGCCAGCCATCGGCCTGGCGCGAGGTACTGAGCAGCACCGGCGGCGCGCCATAGGCATACGCGTTGTCGATCAGATTGCCAACGATGCGGTCGAGCTGGGTGGCAATCAACCGGAATCCTTCGCCTGCCATCAGCGACACTTCCACCGGCTTGTCCTGCTCCGCCAGCGAAGCGGCCAGTTCACCGATGCGGCGGTCCACCGGCACCGGCCGGGCGGCAGGCTCGCCGCTTTGGGCGAAGGTGAGGAATTGTTCGACGATGGCGGACATGGATTCGACGTCACGCGTCACGCCAGCCGCCGCCTTGGGATCGGCCAGCATCTCGGCGCGCAGCCGCAGCCGCGCCAGCGGCGTCTTGAGGTCATGGGCGATACCGGCCAGCATGGTGTTGCGTTCCTGGTCGATGCGGGTCAGGTCGGCCATCATGCGATTGAAACGCACGATCAGCTGGCGCAACTCGTGCGGGCCGCGTTCGCGCAGCGGCTCGACGGTGTGCTGGCGCGACAACTGCTCGGCGGCCGCGGCCATGTCGCGCACCGGGCGCTGGATCTGCCAGGCGATCAGCAAGGCCACCGCCATGGCCACACCGACCACCAGGATCACGCCGGGCAGCAGGCGATTGTCGGGCGGCGGGTTGACCACCCACAGCACCGGCATCGCGATCCAGTCCTGCCGCTGGGGTAGCTTGATCCAGATGCGCGACGTCTCTTCTTCTTCGAGCCGCACCTGGGTACCGGCCGGCATGCGCTGCGCGAACTTCTCGACCAGCCGGCGCGCCCTGCCCTTGGCCGCCACGGTATGCTCCGCCGCGCTGGCCTCGCTGGCCACTTCCACCAGGCT
>NZ_JBFTLX010000489.1:0-1679 GCF_056396665.1 Cupriavidus sp. 05T313
CGCCAAGGTCTGAACGAAATGCGCCAGGCTCCGTGGAACCCCTGCGGGTTTCACGGCCGCTGCGCGGGTGCGAAGGTACTGCCCAGGGGGAATCGCAAGACGCGGCCGTGACCATAACGAGGCCATATTCCTGTAGAACGCAGTCTATTTGGAGCGTGCCCAGATCAGAAACACGCATGCGCGAACTGGCGGCGGGGCCGCAGGCCGTAAAATCTCCCTCATGTTCGTTTCGAGATATCAATCTCGCCAAAATCATGATAAAGAAGGCCACCCTCCTCTCCGCCCTCCTGCTGGCATCGATCACCGCCCACGCACAGCCGCCCGGCAAGGACGCGGCGCCCCTGGGCCTTGAACTTGGCRAGACCAAGTGTGCGCGGATGACACCCGGTCCGAATCGCGTCAAGACTGGCACGGCGCCGTGGGCAGGCGGTGACACCGTCGAGATCAAGCACCTGGATCGCTTCAATCTGCCAGGCCTGACCCGCGCGACCGTGAACTGCGACGCCCAGGACACCGTGGCGCTCATTACCCTGACATTCGACCGGTCCGCGATGGATGAGGTCAGCAAGACGCTCGACGCCCGCTACGAGTCCAAGCGCAAGACCGACCCCAATGCCGGGAACGGCTACGCCGAGTGGGAAGCAGCCAACGGCAGCCTCGAGATGCTTTACGCCCGCGACAGCAAGCAGTTCACCCTGGCGTACTGGGCCAAGGGCGCCAAGGCCAAGTACTTCGCCTACAGCGGCACGAGCRACAAGAAGCCGGCCGCGCCAGCGCAACCCTCCGCGACACTGCCTGCACCGCTGTAAGAGAAACGACCGTCACCCCGATGCTGGTCCAGTTCGACATGTCGAACAGAGGACTGGCGCCCCGCTGACACTCATCCTGCTGCTGAAGGCCTGTGGTGTGAGGAGGCGCCGGACCCAGCGTTCTGCCGTCTTCTGGGAGCGCCAGACTTGGGGGGGCGGCTGCCTTTTGGAAATCCAGGCCGGCGGAAGGGAACCGGTGGCCGTGATAGACGCTATGCACCGGCCAAAGGACAATGTCCAATCAGGCTACCTCATCGTGTCAGCTCGCATTCAGGCGGTCGCGCAATCGTCGCACGGGCACCAGATGCATGCCATTCCCTGACAAGCCACCCTGTTCCGACCGTCCTTCTTCGCCGCATAGAGCGCCTGGTCCGCGATCGCAAGGACTTCTCGATGTGTCGACTCGACCTGCCCCTGTTTGCGCGTAAGCGAGGCCCCGATACTGACCGTCACGATGCCGAACGGAGAATGGCGATGCTCGATCGCCAGCCCCTCAATCGCGACGCGCAGATGCTCCAGCACCTCTTCGAGCGAGGGCGAAGCGGAACCGCACCGCAGCAGCGCAAACTCTTCACCGCCGATGCGCCCGGCAATCATCTGATACTTCTCTGCCACCGACTGCAGCACCGACGCCACGGAACGCAAGCAGTCGTCTCCGGCCGGATGACCATGCGAGGAACCGGTGGCATCGACATGCCGACTTCATCTCGATAGTGCTGATGTTCCTTGTCGAGCAGCGTCACAGCCGTGATCGACGCACCGGTCACACTTATATGAACGCGCCCCGGTTTGCTAGGTAAATGTCACGCGATGCTCGATCAGGGTTGGTTGCAGACTTATATCCGGCCTAGTGCAGGCCAAGCCTGCGAC
>NZ_JBFTLX010000490.1:0-1672 GCF_056396665.1 Cupriavidus sp. 05T313
TCCTTTGCCTGGGCAGACGAGCAAGAACTACAAGCACTGCCGACCGGCGGAGCCAGTGCTTGATGTGGTTCTTGAGCCCGGCGATGTTCTTTACGTTCCACGAGGGTGGTGGCACTCCGCGACCCCCCTCGGTGAGCCAACGTTTCATATTGCCGCTGGAGTTCACACCATAAAACTGATCGACTACATAAAATGGATTTCAGAAAACTCCTTAATGGATAGAGAGGAAATGCGCTCGTCTGTGCGGAGTAATGCACTTTCTTCGCCGGTAACAGGAGAATTGCTCTCTGTTCTGGCGAGCGAAATGAGGAGCGAGGAAAACTGGACGCGCTTCATGAGGTCCGTCTCCGGCGAGAAACTCAGTGCATCGGGGATAGACATCTCAGGGTTCGTGGGACGATGGCATTCCAGGCGAACATAGAAAGCGACTTCACAGCGCTAGATGCGGGTTTTGCGCCGAGGCCGATCAGACTACTTTTTCCTCATGTCTACATATCTCCAAACCACCGCAACTGAATGCGGGCTAGCGTGCCTAGGCTACGTTGCTGCCCACCATGGGCGAGTTCTCTCGATGAACGAGCTGCGCGCTAGGTTTGTCGTCTCGATGCGAGGCATGAGTTTGGCAGACCTCGCACGGCTCGGCAGCGCAATCGGGCTAATAGCCAGACCGTTGCGGCTAGAAATGCATGAGCTGACGGAGCTCACTTTGCCGTGTGTGCTTCACTGGGACATGAGTCACTTTGTTGTCCTAAAGCGTCTTTCGCGCGGGAAACTGACTATCTTCGATCCCGCTTGCGGCGAGCAGCAGCTACCAATGAGTGTGGTGAGTAAACATTTCACCGGCATTGCATTAGAACTGTCTCCGGCTCCGGACTTCGAGCCAAGACTGCCCCATCCCGCGATTGGATGGCGTCAACTAGTTGGACGTCTCAATGGGCTGTGACGTAGTTTGGGGCAGATTTTCCTGCTTGCGGCTAGTCTTCAGCTTGCATTACTTATTTCCCCCTTATTTACCCAATGGATCGTCGATGGTTCCATTGTTTCTGGGGACATGGGGTTGTTATGGGTGCTCGTTATCGGGGCCGTACTCACTACCCTTATAAAGGTGGGGCTAGAACTGGCTCGCGGCTGGTTGGGTATCGTGATTTCCGTGCAATTCGGCACACAGTGGGCTGCTCGTGTCATGAAGCATTTGCTCCACCTGCCAACCCAGTGGTTCGAGGTGCGTCATTCAGGTGATATCATTTCGCGCTTCCAATCGACGCAGAGCATCCAGCAGACAGTGACAGGCAAGCTGGTTGAGATCATTTTAGACGGCCTGTTCGCGCTAGTGACACTCGTTGTTATTCTCGTTTACAGCCCAGAACTAGGTGTCATAGCTATTGGCGCTGTCATTGCATACGCCGCAATACGAATTCTTCCGCATGGAGCATATCATCGGTCAAGCGATGAAGTGATGACCCATGAGGCAAAGGCACAGACTCATTTCCTCGAGAGCATCCGGGGGATTCAGGTGATAAATCTGATGAGCCTTGAGGATGTACGTATTTCTAAATGGTTTAATGCTATCACTTTGGCAGCCAATCGGCGCGCAAAAAATCAAGAACTCGCCCTGTCGTTTAACGCCGGGTATAACTTGGTTTTCGGGATCGAGAGCATTGCGGTATTGGGT
>NZ_JBFTLX010000491.1:0-1658 GCF_056396665.1 Cupriavidus sp. 05T313
GCGGCGTGTGTCAAGGTAGTTGTCGCCTCAGCCGTTACGCTGCTTGCTTGTAATTCTCTGCGTTTTTCTGCGCTCGCTCCGGGTTCAGGTACACCGCATCTGGGAGTTCCCAGTTGCGGATGCCCGCGCTCCAACGCTGCGGATTCCGGGCGCGCGCGGCTTCATACAGCGCCGTTCTCTGCGCCAACAGTGCGGTAGCTTTGCCCTGATGCCGCTGGTTTGGCGTGACGTATTTCAGGCCGCTGTGTCGGTGCTCGTCGTTGTACCAGCGCACGAAGCGCAACACCCAGTCACGCGCTTGTTCCAGGCTATCGAACGGGCGCTCCGGCCACATCGGGCAGTACTTCGCCGTACGGAACAACGCTTCGGCATAGGCGTTGTCGTTGCTCACCCTAGGCCGGCTATAGGACGGCACCACGCCTAGGTCATACATCGCTGCCAGCATGGTGGCCCCTTTCATGGCCTTGCCGTTGTCCGAATGCAGTACCAGCGGACGACCTGCCGTTTGCTCCCGCAAACAGCCGTGCATCAGCAGGCGGCTGGCGTGCTCAGCCGTCTGGCTCTCATGCACCTCGTTGGCTACCAGCTTGCGGCTGTAGATGTCCTTCATCATGTACCAGTAGAAGAACTTGCCCTTGACCGTGGTCGGCAGCCAGGTGATGTCCCAACACCACACCTGGTTCGGACCCGTGGCCCGATGCGTCGTCGGCGGGCGCGTGCACGGGGCCTTGCTGCGGCCACGCCGACGGCTTTGTCCCGCTTCATGCAGCACCCGGTAGATCGTCGATACCGATCCCACGTAGATGCCCTCATCCGCCAGCTTTGGCACGATCTGGTGCGGCGTCAGGCTCGCGTAACTTGGCTGGTTCGCCGCCCTCAGCACCGCCTGCCGTTCTGCTTCGCTGAACTTGTTAGCCGGTGCCTCGCGACACGCTTCCAGCCGCCCGTCGGCGGGGGCGTGCCGCCAGCGCTGCAAGGTCCGCTCGGTCAAACCAAGCGCCTCGCAGGCCTTCTCCTGCCGGGCCCCGGCACTCACCGCTTCATCGATCAACTCTATGGCTTCCAAGCGATCCGGGGTGCTGATCAGTCTTCCTCGTCCCGTCCCCAGATCGCTGCGGCTTTTTTTTGCAAGACCAGCAGTGCCGCCGTCTCCGCAAGCGCCGCATTCTTGCGCTTGAGCTCGCGTTCCAGCTCACGCACTCGCCTGCGCGCCGCTTCGTCGTCCCGCCGCTGCGCCAGCGTTCGCTTGACGGGCGTAGCCGCATTGGCCTGCTCGCACGCCTCACGCCATTGCTGAATCTGCTCCGCCTGGATGCCCTTTGCGCGGCAGTACTCCGACAACTCCGCTTCGCTTAGCGGCGCTGTCTCCAACACAACGCGAAACTTGTCCGCGCTGGACCATTGATCACTCTGCTTTCCGTCACCCGGCACAATTCTTCCTGCTTCTCTCGCCATCCTGCGCCAAGTCCGCAAGGTCACTGTCGTGATCCCTGTGGCCTTGGCCAACTCCACTATCGACCGGTTCAGCGGCGGCATCATCTGCTCAACCACCCATTCCCGATGCTCGGTTGCATATCGTGTCATCACCTATTCGCACACCGCCCTCCATTTTGCTTCACTAAGGAAACGGAGGCGACAAGTATCCTGACATGGAGGGC
>NZ_JBFTLX010000492.1:0-1652 GCF_056396665.1 Cupriavidus sp. 05T313
CCTTTTCTGCACGATGCCGGATGAGGCTAATTGAAATAATGTTACTCCATCGGCCAATGATTCCAAACTAACGACTTTGATTCATGAGGTGTCGCATTTTCCATCTGCAATGGATGCGGTGGATTCATGGAGTAATATCAAGTGGGCACAAAAGCAGGCTGCTCGTGATAAGTTCTGCCTGAATAACGCGGATAGCATCGCTGCCTACGTTGCAAAAATTCCAAATTGGGATGGATTGACGCCRGTATGGAGGCCATAGTGAAACAGCTATTCGTCGCGACTGTATTTTTATTTTCATTTCCCACAATAGGGTGCACCTTGGGGTATGTTGACTATGAGCCCGTGTTTTCAAATGGTCGATCTGATCTATCGGCAAGTGAGGTCCTGCGCCTGGCAAATTGGCGGGCACAACTTAGGCTGTGGCTCCCGAGTGGAGGGAAGTATCTGGTCTATGTTCGCCAGAATGCGCGCGTAGGTGTGTCAGCCAAGCTGGCGGAGCAGAGGCGAAAGAACCTGTTGTCTACGCTTTCGAATATGGGTATCGACAAGGTGGACATTGAGGAATCAGCTGTCCGTAGATTTCGCGACGGCCTGAGGCCAGGTCAAGAACTGCGCCATCTCACCAATGTTGCTGAGATTTCAATCATCCCGCGCTGCCCCCATCCGTGCTGTCCCGGACCGCAACCAATTGATGCGCAACAAGGTGATCGGGGGGATCATGACCAAAGCAAATTGGCCGGAATCGGCGAGTTCGTATCGGCGGTGGATCGGTCGCGCCATGCTGGCGATGTACCTGTCGAGTAGCGTGGCCTTCGCCTTGATTGCCTTTGTGTCGCCAGTCCTCGCCTGCCATCCTCCATATATTGAGTACGAGCCAATTTATGAGTCTGGTCGCACTAATCTTTCCGCCGGCGAGATACATCGGATGGCGGATTGGAGGAGCAAGACTCGACTGGCGTTCCCAAATAGCGGTCAATATTACATTTCTGTTCAGGAGAATCCACGAGTTGGGGTATCGGTGCATCTGGCGAAGATTCGGTTGCGCAACTTGAAGACTCTGCTATTGAATTTTGGTGTTGAGGATTCGGATATCTTTGATACAGAAATAAAGAACTATGGATACGGTGCGCCGCCAAACGCCGAAGCACGGAGGCTGGCAAGTACGGCGTATATATCCATCAACCCGCGCTGCCCCCATCCGTGCTGTCCTGGGCCACAACCAATTGATGCGAAACAAGCTGATCGGGGGAATCATGACCAACCGAAATAGACCAGGATCGGCGAGTTCGTATCGGCGGTGGGTCGGATGCGCCATGCTGGCGATGTGCCTGTCGAATAGCGTGGCCTTCGCTTGCAGTCCACGCGTGAAGGGAGTAGACCTTCAGTTCCCGAAGAATGTACACACGCTGAATGCCAGTGCGGCACTCAAGCTTGGGACTTGGCTCGCGGACCTGCGGGTTCACTACCCGAACTACGACTATTTCTTCATTGCGGCATATCTGGTCGGTGGCGATACAGGTGGGAGGCAACTTGTCAGCGCGCGTGCCGAGACAGTTCGTCACTTTCTTGTCAGCCGGGGATTCAATCCCACAAGGATTCATACCAGCGCACGGGCAACGTTCCTGGATGATCCCGCAATGGGGGAGGCAGGT
>NZ_JBFTLX010000493.1:0-1626 GCF_056396665.1 Cupriavidus sp. 05T313
GAGGAACGTCATGATCTGCCGCCGTTCGAATACGAAGGGAAAAGGAGCCCTTGGAGGAGAAACGGTCGGAATATGAACTGAGCCTGTTCAACGAATTGCATTTCTGGAACACAGGAACGCCGAAGTACATGGGAAATGACGGGAACAGTCAGGGGAGAGCAGATTGATTGGCGATGCTCTATGAATGGCTACTAGTTGGTCTATGTCATGTTGCAATTCCTGCCGCCGTCCACGGACATTCGCTATGTGGTCGATAGGCCTAAAGCGGAAAGCCTCGGAAATATGAAGAGATCTATCGTCTAAAACCCACCACCGCGTTCAAGGAGAATATTTATGAACTTGTTTCGCTCGGAAGTTCTTTCGTCAACCAACGATTGGTCTGGGCCTATTGTGCTTCCGAGGCCCTGGTCAAGCTGGGTTATTGTTAGCGTGGGCACATCTATTGGAATGCTGACTCTCGCATACCTAGTGTTTGGCACATACACAAAACATGCGTCGGTGCGCGGTATTCTTCTACCGGCACACGGCGTGATCCGCATCTCATCACAGGCAACAGGGATCATAACCGAAAGAAGAGTCTCGGAAGGCGAGCAAGTGAACAACGGAGACATCCTTTTTGTACTTTCCGACGAGCGCCGAACATCCGATATACAAGGGAGCCTCAAGTTGGCGGATGCTCACGCGCACTTGCTCGAGCAGCGACGCTCAAATCTTCAAGTGGCAATTGACGCAAGCCATCTACTCAATCAGCAAACTCAAGACGGCCTTCGATCGAGGTTAAACGCCCAAGCGGATGAGCTAACTAATCTCCGGCAAGAGATCGAAGTGCACACTCGTCGCGTTGCGTCGGCAGAGAATATATTTCATCGCCAAGTAATTCTCGCGCAAAATAATTTTATTTCCCCGGCAGGCCTGCTTGAGAAAGAAGATCAAGTCGAAACTCTGCGCATTCAGCTTATTTCTGCGCGACGTAAAAGGGCGGAGTTGACGAACAGTATTGCTTCGCTTCGAAGCGAGCTAAGCCAAGTAGCCACGCGCGCGGGAAGCCAAATAGCAGACTTGCGGCGCCAAATGGCTGAGTTACTGCAAGAGAGTGCTGAAGTTCGAACGCGTGACCGACTCGCTATCACGGCCCCACTTGCAGGAACAGTCACGGCCATTACAGCGGAAGTTGGGCAACTCGCCAGCAACCAGCCCATTGCCACGATACTGCCAAGAGGCTCGGCACTGATCGCACAACTTTTCGCGCCATCACGCGTTGTCGGCTTCGTCAAGCCGGGTCAGCGCATGCGATTGAGGTACCAAGCCTATCCATATGAAAAGTTCGGCCAATACTCAGGGACGGTAATCGAAGTCTCCCGCAGCCCGATCTCGCCACTGGATCTGGCATCCAATTTTCCTCCTCTGCGATTGGCAATTGACGAAGGCGTATACCGCATTACTGTAAAGGTTGATGATCAGAGCATACTCGCCGATGGGAAGAATATTCCTCTAATGCCGGGAATGACACTGGACGCCGACATCGAACAGGAGAAAAGAAGGCTATATGAATGGATATTTTTCCCTGTAATAGGAGTTAGCAGGCGGCTATCGTAACTAATAAAAGGCAAGTCAGATGAATTATAT
>NZ_JBFTLX010000494.1:0-1626 GCF_056396665.1 Cupriavidus sp. 05T313
CCACCCCTTCCCATCCCGAACAGGACCGTGAAACGACTCCACGCCGATGATAGTGCGGATACCCGTGTGAAAGTAGGGATACCCGTGTGAAAGTAGGTAATCGCCAGGCTCTCCCTTGAAACCCCCCAGTACGAAAGTACTGGGGGGTTTTGCTTTTGCGGCGGCGATTCACGCTGCTCCTTCGGAGTTTTGCGCCGAAACAAGCACAGCGCTCTGATCCGCTCGTGGCGAAAAGGCCGATTAAAGCCTGCTTCAAGCAAACCTTCTTGTCCGCGATCGCCAGCACAAGGTACAGGTCCAGTCGCAAGTTAGCGCGATGACGGCAGAAGAACCCGCATTCCTCGCTTCACTGCCGTGAAGCCGATCGTAACCAACGCCCCGGCCAGCAGACCGATCATCGCATTGATCAGCATCGGTGCCGCTATTTCCAGTCCACTGCCGAGCAACGGTACTTCCCCAAGCATTTGCGTTGTTACCTCCGTCAGGCGATGCATGCCAGGAAATCCGTGTGCCAGTATCCCGCCGCCAACCAGGAACATTGCCACGGTACCCACAACGGAAAGTATACGCATTAGCCAAGGCGCCAGCCGAAGAACCCCGCGGCCCACGGCTCGCGCGAGGGTGGAGGCTTTCTGACTAAGATACAGGCCGGCATCGTCGAGCTTGACGATGCCGGCCACTAGCCCGTAGACACCCACTGTCATGACGAGGGCGATGGCGGACAGCACGGCCACCTGCGTACCAAACGGCGCGCCGGAGACGGTCCCCAGTGAGATCACGATGATCTCGGCGGACAGGATGAAATCCGTGCGCACGCGCCGCGGATCTTCGCCTTCTCGTCAATTGCTGAATCCGTCGGAGGATCTTGTGCCTGATGCTCGCCAGGAGGATCTACTTCGCTCCGTGACTCTCCGTGCATGAAGCGGTGCGCGATCTTTTCAAATCCTTCGTAGCAAAGGAACGCGCCGCCCACCATCAGCAGTGGCACGATCGCCCAAGGGGTCGCAGCACTGATTGCGAGCGCAGCCGGTACCAGAATCGCCTTGTTGCGCAAAGAACCCACCGCAACCGACCACACAACCGGCAACTCGCGATCGGCTTTCACGCCGCTGACCTGTTGCGCATTGAGGGCAAGATCGTCGCCCAGGACACCAGCGGTCTTCCTGGCAGCCACCTTGCTCATGGTTGCCACATCGTCAAGGATCGAGGTGATGTCGTCGATCAACAAAAGCAGGCTGGTGCCGGCCATATTTCAAGCTCCCATGTCGGTGCTGAGTAGGAGAGGCCCTTCAGGTGATCAAGGCCGCATGGCAAGATATTGCCATATGGAAAGACGGCGATTGATCCCATACCCACTCTATTTGGGGGCGATCCTGGCGGTTCGCCTTCAGTGGGCTGTTAGCTTGCAGGCTAAAATCGAGCGAGAACCGTTCGCTTCCTCGGCCGTAGGGGAAATATCTAAAATCAATGCTTGTCGCGTCATTCCTGTTGCGCGGCTTGGGCGTCGCGTCGTGGCAGTGGAGCCAACTCGCGAATTGCGTCAGGAGGGGCAGCGCATCCATTCGAGTTTGCCCATCGAATGGCTGGATGACGAACTGCCATACCTAGTGGGTATGCGATCCAGGC
>NZ_JBFTLX010000495.1:0-1577 GCF_056396665.1 Cupriavidus sp. 05T313
GGGAAATCGGTGGCGGCCAGCCATTGCGCGGTGAAGCGCCCCATCGCACTTAACAATACGTCGGAGTTGAGGCCTGCCACGCCTCCAAACGCCGGCGAGATGACCAACGTCGTATTGTCCTGGGTGAACACCTGCAATCTCACGGGTAAATCCGCTGGCTGCAGTATCGCGTCCGTACCTCTCGCATTGGAGAACTCGAATGCGCGCAGAAAGTCGTCCGCATGGCATGCGCCTATGCAGACAATTACCTTGGGCTGCATGCGTTGCCTCAATTTCGCAATGAAGCGGAAACGGCCACCCGTCCGGCATAGACTGAGGTATCGACTCTGGGGATTAAGCGCCGGTTGGTTCCGGTACACCCTGGCCCAGCATCTGTTTCCGTTTGCGCCCGTGGGCAAAGGAAACAGACTGATCCTGAATTCCCCGCCGGAGGGACCGTAAAGGTGGCGCATGAAGTAATGCTTCCAGTCGCATGCTTCTGCGCCAAATGCCGCCGAGCGTGCTGAGGAAATGAGCTTTGCCGCTTTCTGATGGCTTTGCCAGCGCATCATATTTTCCTGATTCCGCTGTCGAAAGTATTTGTCCCATACAACTGGCTCGTGCAAAGGATTGAGCGGTGCTGTCAGCGACTTGCCATCGGTATTTGGCGTAATGTCGCAGAGCCAGACGGGTGCGGCGGGATTTCCGTACATGCCGACATAGGAAGCAAGGTAAGCATCTACCTCCTCACTGGAGAAACCAACAATACTTGATGGGTTTCCTTGAACCGCATTCCGAATGCCGTCGCTCGGCGCAACCCCGCTCCATCCAACGGCAAGCGCAGCTAGTGCGTTCATGCTTCACGCCTCTTATTGGTTATAAAAACTATAACGATATGAGGGGAGCTTAACCACTTCCAACAGCTTTGCAAGCCCGAGACCTGTCCGATGTTGACGGGGCGCAACACTCGAAAACGCAGGCGCCAGCTGCGTGGCGCCATATCTTCCCCGCCTCTAACGGCACGCAAAATCCGCTGGTGCCGCACGCAAGTGTGCAAAGAAAAAACGGCCTGCCGTCGTCTGGCTCTCCCGGCATCGTCCRGCGCATCCAACCGGCCTCCGGACATGTGTGTCTCCGAGGTTCCCACCGGATATGATGAAAGCCTCACGTGACGGACCTCAAATCACTATTCAGCGTTGGCTGACAACAACATGAGAATTAAGCGACATCTATTTCAGATGTAGATGTGTTTAAATTCACCCTTCGCAGCGTCGCTGCACCACTTACGCGCACGCTGCGCGAAACCGGAATGGGCACCCCCGCACAGTTCCGGTTTTTTTTCACATCCGCGTTCCCATGCGGCAGGCGGGAAGCCCTCCACGGGGCTGCAAGCGATATTCCGTCGCCCCCACGGAGGCCCGGCTCCGCAGGCACCCCTAGACATCCCCTCCTGCACCCGCCACTTCACGCCTGAGTCGAAGCGATGCACCGATGCGCTTGAAAGGTTCAGGCGGCATCCAGCCTGGACGGCTGTTTGCCATGATGAAGTCAAGCTCCCTGCTCCGCATGCCGTTCATGTACTCGGCCATGAAGTGGCC